>CAZRQM010000006.1:9010-18412 GCA_964602385.1 uncultured Thermotogae bacterium
CGCCGCCCCGATGTGCGCTTCGCGTACTGGACGACTATCTTGCGCTGGCCCTGCTGGATCATCGTAACGCCACCAATGACGACGGCGAACAGCACAATCACCGCTACCCCCCAGATCGGGCTCACCGATCCCGTGGTGATATCGTTGTACGTGCTGGCAAGCTGGGACGGGAATCGCGCCAGAATGCCGATCATGATTATCATACTGATACCATTGCCGATACCATTCTCAGTCATCCGTTCACCGAGCCACATCAAGTAGATCGTTCCAGTGGTCAGGGCGACAATCGACGTCACGTAGAACCATACTCCACCGCTACTCAGGCCTCCATTGACGATCAGCATGCTCATAGTCGCACCCTGCACAATCGCCAGGCCAAGGGTGGACCACCGCGTGTATACGGTAATCTTACGCTGTCCCTCACGTCCTTGTTGCTGCATTTCTTTGAGCTTCGGCACGACAGCAGTGAGCAGGCTAAAGATGATCGAGGCATTGATGTACGGCATCACACCCAAGGCAAACAGGGAGAACCGCTGCAGGGCTCCCCCAGTGAACATGTTCAAGAAGTCGAATATTCCTCCAGCCTGGCTGGCAAAGAAGTTCTTCAGCGCTTCGGGATCGACCCCCGGGACAGGGATATGCGTACCAAGCCGGAAGATGATGATTGCTCCCAGGGTAAATAGGATACGCTTGCGCAGCTCGGGTACGCGGAACAGGTGACTGAGCTTCTCCCACATCCCTACACCACCTCTGCCTTTCCGCCTGCATCCTCGATCTTGCGCCGCGCCTCTCCAGTAAACCGATGAGCACGCACGGTGAGGGCCTTGTCCAGCTCGCCTCTACCCAATATCTTCAGTTTCGTCAGCCGTCCCTTAATAATGCGTTTCTCAGCCAACGCTTCTAGCGTTACATCTTCGTCCGCCGCGAACCGCTCGGCCAGCGTGTCCACATTCACGCAGGCATACTCTACTCGCGTGTAGTTCCGGAAGCCGCGCTTGGGAAACCGCATCCAGATAGGAGTCTGACCACCTTCAAACCCAGGTCGGGTCCCTCCACCACTGCGCGAGTTTTGGCCTTTGTTTCCGCGGCCGCTCTCATGCCCGCCATGCCCGGATCCATAGCCCCGGCCAACGCGCTTCTTGGAATGCACGCTCCCTTTTGTTGGGCGCAGTTCATTAAGCTTCATCCTTGCTCTCCTCTCGCGCATGTGCCACGCGCCCACGCAGCCTATCAACCTCTTCACGACTACGCAACTGGCTCAACCCCTGAATGGCCGCTTTGGATAAGGTCAAGGGATTCGTCGTTCCGTGGGATTTGGTCAACACGTCTTTGACCCCCGCTAATCGGCAGATCGCGCCCACCGTGACACCAGCGATTATCCCCGTCCCAGGATGTGCCGGTTTCAACAGCACATTTCCTGCCTTGAATTTACCAATCACTTCGTGCGGGAGCGTCCCTCCACTCATATTGACAGTGATCATGTTCTTCTTGGCGTCGCGAATCGCCTGTTGGATGGCGAGCGGGATCTCTGTCGTGTTGCCGAGACCTACGCCAACTTGTCCCTTGCGATCACCGACCACGAGCGTGACACGAAACTTCAGGTTTCGGCCACCCTTGGTCACCTTGCTGACTCGCCGAATGTCGATAATCTCATTCTCAAACTCGTCGACTGGGCGACGACGCGGACGTGTGGGGATCAAAACCTCAGCCCTCCCTTGCGGCATGTCTCAGCCAGGGTAGCTATGACACCGTGATACGGGTGTCCACCCCGGTCGAAGACGACCGTCTCGATCTTCTTCTCCATGGCGCGCTCAGCCAAGAGCTGTCCCACCTGCTCAGCAGCGGCTTTGTTGCTTCCGCTTACCTTGTCGCGCACATCCTTGTCCAAGGTCGATGCGGAGACCAGGGTACGTCCCGCGTCATCATTGACCACTTGCGCGTAGATGTGACGAATGCTCTTGCTGACACACAGCCGCGGCCGCGCCTCAGTCCCATGCACCTTCTTTCGAAGGCGCAGGTGACGTTTTACGCGCTCCGCCTTCCTATCAAACGTTGGCATCTTATTTCACTCTCCCTACCCACTACCGGCTCCGCCAAGCTTGCCAGCCTTGTGCAGCACCACTTCATCCTTGTAACGAATCCCTTTGCCGCTGTAAACGTTCGGCTTGCGTAGCGCTCGGATTTTCGCTGCGGCCTGTCCCACCTGCTGCTTATCGATCCCTCGAATGATAATCTCGTTGGGGTTGGGAAGCTCGGCCTCGACTCCCTTGGGCAGCTCGAACTCTATCGGGTTGGAGTAGCCAAGGTCGAGAGTAATGGTGTTTGCTTGTAGACGCGCCCTGTATCCAAGCCCCTTTACCAACAGTGACTTCTCCCACTTCTGCTCCACCCCATGGACCATGTTTGCAAGCAGACTGCGGTACAGGCCCTGGAAGGCACGGTACTGCTTTCCTTCCTGCTTCCGCGTCACGGTAGCCACACCGTCCTCGACGCCAATGTTCACAAAGTCGGGTCGAAACCCCTGCAAAAGCTTCCCGTGTTTTCCCGCAACGGTGATCACTGCCTGAACAACGCTGACCTTAACCCCATCGGGGATCGCAACTGGAACTTTTCCTACCTTAGACATGACATACCACCTTAGAATACCTCGCAGAGGATTTCCCCGCCGGTTCCCCGTTCTCTCGCCTCGTGCCCGGAGAGCACACCCTGTGAGGTCGAGAGGATGCATATCCCCATTCCTCCCAGTGGCTGCGGAATATCTCCCTTCGTCACATAGACCCGACGGCTAGGTTTGCTCACCAGCCTGATGGTCGTGATCGCTCGCTTGGCACGACTCCGCTCGCCCTGATACTTCAGCTTGAGCGTAAGCTCTGGCTGTAGATCCCGGGAGATCACCTCGTAGCTATTGATATACCCTTCCGCCTGCAGAATACGCGCTATCGATTCCTTCATCTTCGAGTGCGGCATCGACACTTCGGGATGAAAAATCGCGTTTGCGTTCCGTATCCGGGTCAGCATGTCGGGAATAGGATGTGCAATCATCGTCATGTCTCTACACCTACCAGCTTGATTTCTTTATCCCCGGGATCTCCCCGGTGTGTGCAAGCTTACGGAAGCAAAGCCGGCAAAGCCCGAAGTCGCGAATGTACGCGTGCGGGCGCCCGCACAGGCTGCACCTGTTGTAGCCCCTCGTGGAATGCTTCGGCTCCTTCTTGCTCTTCAGTATTAGTGCCTTCTTCGCCATAATCCCCCTAGTCCTTGAATGGGAACCCAAGCCCCTTCAACAGGGCGTATCCTTCCTTGTCATTCCGCGCCGAGGTGACGATAGTTATGTCCATCCCCTGCGTAGAGACAATCTCCTTGTACGAGATCTCCGGGTAGATCAGCTGCTCCTTCAATCCGAGGGTGTAGTTTCCTCGACCGTCGAACGACGCCGATGACAGCCCACGGAAATCACGGATCCCCGGGAAGACGACGTTGAACAGCTTATAGAGGAACTCGTACGCCTTGTCCCGTCGCAGCGTCACCTTGCACCCGATCGGATCCCCTTCCGTAAGGTGGAAGTCGGAGATCGATTTCTTGGCCTTCGTCACCACTGGGCGCTGCCCGGTGATATTCTCCAAGTTCCTAACCGCACCTTCCAACACCTTCGGATTGTCCTTATCTGACACTCCCATGTTGATGGCCACCTTCACGACACGCGGGATCTGCATCACGTTTCCAAGATTCAGTTCCTTCATTAGCCGCGGGGCCACTTCTTTCTCAAACTTCTCGTGTAGCATGTCTATCTAAACGTCTCCCCACATTGCTTGCACTGGCGCATCTTCTCACCGTCCACCTCAGCGAAACCGACGCGAGTGGGCGTCCCACACTCAGGACATACAACGAGCACATTGGAGATGTTAATCGTTCCCTCACGTCTTATAATCCCCGGCTCACGCAGGTTTTGCGTCGCCCGCTGGTGCTTGGTGATCATGTGCACGTTCTCCACGATGATTCGCTCCTTCTCAGGGTAGACGATCATCACCTTACCGTACTTGCCCCGGTCGTTGCCGGAGATAACTTTCACCCGGTCCCCTTTTCGTACCTTTCTCATCATCCACTCCTTGTCTACAGGACCTCAGGTGCGAGGGAAATTATCCGCATCATCTTCTTGTCTCGCAGTTCGCGGGCAACCGGTCCGAAGACACGCGTTCCCACCGGCTCGCCCTGGGGGTTGATGAGCACGATAGCGTTGTCATCGAATCGGATGAATGTGCCATCCTTCCGTCGATAGGCGCTACGTGTACGCACTATAACCCCTTTCACGAGCTGCCCCTTCTCGATGTCACTCGTGGGAAGACGCTTTCTCACCGAACCAACAACGATGTCTCCTATCTCTCCCCAACGGCGGTTCGAGTGACCAAGAATGTTTATGCAGCGAACCAGTTTCGCTCCGGAATTGTCGGCCACCCGCAACACGGTCTGCATCTGAATCACGACTAAGCCTCCGCTCTCTCGATTATTTCAACCAATCGCCAACGCTTCAGTCGACTGAGCGGACGAGCCTCTTCTATCTTGACTACATCGCCAACATTCGCCGCCTGCTGTGGGTCATCAGCATAGAACTTGGAATGCCGCCTTATGTGCTTGCGATAGGTCCTGAGGAATCGCCTCTCTTCGACCTGAACCACAATGGTCTTTTGCATGCGATCACTCACCACGCGTCCAATCTTTGTCTTCTTCATCTTGATTCCTCCCGCGCCTTCTCCGAAGCGAGCGTCATCGCACGGGCGATATCCTGGCGGGTCTTCGCGAGTTCGGCGGTGTTATCCAGCTCGCCACCGACCTTCTGAAAACGCAGGTTAAACAGCTTGCGCTTGAACTCATGCACCTTCTGCTCCAATTCTTCTCTGGAAAGCTCTCGCAGTTCCTCGGCCTTCATCTCTCGCCTCCCAGAATAACCCTTCGCTTCAGACGGGTGGGAATAGCTAGCTTGTGACTGACCAACTCATGCACACGCTTTGCTTCCGCTTCGCCAATTCCAGCAATCTCAAACAATATCCGGCCGGGCTTGACGACAGCGACCCAATGATCGACCGCTCCTTTTCCTTTCCCCATTCTCGCTTCAGCCGGATGCTTTGTTCTCGCCTTGTCCGGGAAGATGCGGATCCACACCTTGGAGTCACGATGAGTCTGGCGGGAAATGGTAGTACGACAAGCCTCGATTTGTCGAGCGGTGATCCATGCCGGCGCAAGCGCCTGGATCCCATACTCACCAAACGCGATATCATACCCACGTGTCGCCTTCCCCGTTGTCCGACCACAGTGAAACTTCCTGTACTTAGTCCTCTTTGGAGACAGAAGTGCCATACTAGTTCACCTTCTCCCGTGGCGCCGAGGCATATGCGTGTTCTCCTCGGAAGACCCATGCCTTGACACCGATGTTTCCATACTTAGTTCGCGCTTCGGTGAAGCCATAATCGATGTCCGCGCGGATCGTCTGCAGGGGCACACGTCCCTCCATCATGCTGACGGACCGCGCAATCTCAGCTCCCCCGAGGCGACCGCTGACCTTGATCTTTACCCCTTCCGCGCCTGCTGCCATCACCCTACGAATAACTTCCTTCATCGCACGTGCAGGGACAATGCGTCCCTCGATCTGCAGCGCCACGTCCTGAGCAACAAGGGGTGCATCCAGGTCAGGGCGTTCAATCTCATGAATGGCTACCTTGACTGCCCTGCCCGTAAGCTTCTCGAGGTCACTTTGCAGCTTTTGGATCTCGCTTCCCCCACGGCCGATAACGATCCCCGGCCGAGCGGAGCGGATGATGATCGACACGCGATCTTCCTTCGACCGCTCGATGTTCACTTCGGAAACCGCCGCCCGTCGGTAGCGCTCAGTGATGAGCCGGCGAATCTTGTAGTCCTCGGTGATGTACTCAGGCGCCATCTTGGGGTTATACCAGTTGGAGATCCACTTACGTGTGACTCCCATTCTGAATCCTACTGGATGGACTTTCTGTCCCATCATTCACCCCTCTTGTCGCCTACGACGATCGTCACATGACTCGTCGGCCGGCGCACGATATCGGCCCGTCCCATCGCTCGCGGCCGCATCCGCCTAAGCGATGGTCCCATATCTACTGTAGCGCGAACCACAAAGAGCTCATCTACATCTACATTGAAGTTGTTCTCCGCATTGGCTATCGCAGATTCCAGTGTCTTGCGGATCAACCGCGCTGCCTTCCTGTTGGAAAGCATGATCGTCCGCAACGCGTCATTGACGTTCTTCCCGCGGATGACATCAGCCACCAAGCGCGCCTTGCGCGAAGACATACGCAACCCTCTAGTTACTGCCCGTGCTTCCATCATCTCTCCCCTACGTCAGGCCCGCTGCCCGTTTCTTCTTCATGCCACCGTGCGAGCGGAACGTCCGCGTTGGGGCAAACTCCCCCAACTTGTGTCCGACCATGTTCTCTACAACGTAGACCGGCACGTGCACCTTCCCGTTATGAACCTTGATCGTCAATCCGACCATTTCAGGAGTGAGCATCGAGGATCGCGACCACGTCTTAATCTCCGTTAGCTCCCCACGTTTTGCCCTATCCACCTTTCGCTGCAAGCTTTCAAGCACGTAGGGACCTTTCTTCATTGACCTCGGCATGTCTATCGTCTCCCCTTGCCAGCTCGGCGCACGATAAGCGCGCTCGACTTCTTGCGCTTGTTGCGCGTGCGTCCACCCTTTGCAAGCACGCCTGTCGGGGAGACCTGCGGACGGCCTATACGGGCGCGCCCTTCTCCACCGCCGTGGGGGTGGTCGACCGGGTTCATCGCTACACCACGTACGTGCGGCTTGCGCCCCAGGTGGCGAGTCCGTCCGGCCTTCCCGTCTTTGATATTCTTATGGTCGGGGTTTGCCACCTCACCGACTGTGGCACGACATTCCACGTTGAAGATGCGCACTTCGCCTGACGGCATCCGGACATGGGCACGATCCTCTTCCTTCCCGATCAGCTTTGCCGAGGTACCCGCGGAACGAGCGACCTTGCCTCCGCGTCCCGGTGTAAGCTCTAGGTTGTGGATGACTGCCCCGAGAGGAATCCTCCGCAGCGGCAACGCATTCCCCACGCGAATCTCAGCGTTGTCTCCCGACTCAACCATTGTGCCTATCTCCAGAGAGACGGGTGCAAGGATGTAGCGCTTTTCACCATCGACGTACTTCAACAAGGTAATCCACGCTGACCTATTCGGATCGTACTCGCGCGTTGCAACCTGTGCTTGGATGCCGTCTTTGTCGTTGCGCGCGAAATCGATGACGCGATATCGCCGCTTGTGACCGCCACCACGAAAGCGCACGGTGATCGTTCCTTGAGAGTCACGACCGCCAGTCTTGCGGATCGGTCGCAGCAGGGTCTTCTCGGGCGCTACATCGGTGAGGCCAGAGAAGTCAGGAAGATAGGCGTGACGTCGCCCGGGTGATGTCGGATTAAATCTCTTAAGAGCCATACTTTCTTATCCTCCCATCACATTGATTCGGTTTCCAGGAGCCAACCGAACGATCGCCTTGTGCCAGCGTGCAGTCCGTCCGTGCAACTGATTCAGTCGCTCGCGGCGAGGCTTACCCTTCATGTTCGCTGTCCACACCTTTTCCACCTTCACCTTGAACAGATCCTCCACAGCCTTCTTGATCTGCACCTTGTTTGCTCCAAGTGCCACACGGAAGGAGTACTTCCTCTCTTCCATCTTGGCCCAGGATGCCTCGGTCAGAATCGGCTCGCAGATGACGTCTTCTGAATGCAAAAGCTTTGCCATAGCTACAATCTCTCCTTCAGTTCGTCAAGCGCCTCTCTAGTCATTACCAAGCCGTCGTAGCGCAGGATGTCATACACGTTCAATCCCGCGCTGGCCAAGCACTTGACTCTCGGAAGGTTGGAGAAGGACTTCTTGACTGCTCGATTATACTCGCCACTTCCTACGACCACCAGTGCCGAGGAGCTCATCCCCAGTCTCTCAAGCAGGGTCAATGCCCGCTTCGTCTTCGGCCCGTCGAACGCCATCCGATCGATGAGGACAACGTTCCCACCGGCAGCGCGGTCGGACAACGCCGAAACAAGCGCTCTCCGCATCATCTTCTTTGTCAGCTTGACGTGATAGGTCTTGGGCTTCGGTCCAAAGACCGTCCCTCCCCCCACCCACAGCGGTGAACGTCTGGAACCGGCACGCGCTCGCCCGGTCCCCTTCTGACGCCAAGGCTTTATTCCGCCACCCTGAACCTCCCCCCGCGTCTTGGTGGAGCTAGTTCCCTGCCGCCGGTTCAGAAGCTGCATGCGCACGGTCCGATAGAGCAGGTCTTTGTTGATCTGCGCCCCAAACAGGCGTTCATCCAGCTCGACTACCTGGGAATCATCCGTCCCATCCATGACATACTGTTTAGCTTCAACCATTGCTCTTCCTCAATTGCAACACTGTTCCCCGCGCCCCAGGTGTCGACCCCTTCACAACCAGCAAGTTCTTTTCCACATCGACACCCACCACTCGCAGCGACTTGACCGTGACACGGCGATTTCCCATCTGTCCGGGTAGTTTCTTCCCCTTGACGACACGTCCCGGGTTTACGCAGTTACCAACTGATCCCGGTCGCCTATGGAAGTGCGAGCCGTGTGACTTTGGGCCACCAGCAAAATTCCAGCGTTTGACAACACCCTGGAAACCCATCCCGCGCGAGGTTCCGACTACATCGATCTTGTCTCCCTCAGCGAAGATTCCAACGTCCAAGCGATCGCCGACTTCATACTGCGTCGGATCTTCGACGCGCGCCTCGAACAGATGGCGATGCGGAGCAACACCCGCTTTGCTGAAGTGTCCGCGCAGGGGTTTTGTTACCTTCCGCTCGGGAACCTCATCGTAACCGAGCTGAATAGCATTGTACCCATCTGACTCCACGGTCTTCACCTGCACGACCGTGCTCGGCTGTGCCTCGATCACCGTTGTCCCAACAGCGCAGCCATCCACGAACAACTGCGTCATGCCTATCTTTCGCGCTAGAATTCCCAGAGCCATCCGCCTGCAACCTCCACTTTTCTTAGAGCTTTATCTCGATATCAATCCCGGTGGGAAGCTCGATGTCCATCAGTGCATTGATTGTCTCCGAGGTCGGTTCCTTGATGTCAAGCAGGCGAGTGTGAATTCGCCGTTCGAAATGCTCCATCGATTTCTTGTTGACATGAGGCGACCGCAGGACCGTGTAGACCCGCCGCTGCGTCGGAAGTGGTATTGGCCCAGAGATCTTGGCTCGGGTCTCTTTGGCCGAGTCGACAATCTTCTTCACCGAGCTATCGACCAACTCGTGGTCGTAACCCCGCAACTTGATCCTAATCTTCTCTCTTGCCATTTTTAGTAACCTCGACTCTTGATTATCTT
>CAZRQM010000006.1:18512-20308 GCA_964602385.1 uncultured Thermotogae bacterium
CCGCCGCCCGAAAGGCAATCTCAGATGAATCCACAGGATGATAGGATCCCCCAATCAAGGTGGCTCCAATATCGACCAAAGGATAACCGGCAAGGGGGCCGTTTGTCAACGTATCCTTTACTCCGCCTTCGATCGCGGAACGATACTGCCGCGGAATATCCGTATCCTGCGCATCATCGCTGAACCTAAATCCGTTTCCACGCGCAAGTGGGGCCAACCTAACAATGACGTGCGCATACTGACCACGCCCGCCGATCTGTTGGTCGAACGTCCCTTCGACCCTGATCGAGTCGCGAAGCGTCTCGTGATACGCAACTTGCGGTTCTCCCACATGGGCAATGACTCCCATCTCCTCGCGCAATCTCCGCATGAGAACCTCGAGATGGAGCTCTCCCATGCCGGCAATAACCGTCTGATTTGTCGTCTCGTCGTAGCGCACATGGAACGTTGGATCCTCAAGCATTAGCTTATCAAGCGCCTCGGTCAGGATTCCCTGCTCGGCCTCAGTGCGCGGCTCAATCGCAATGAAGACGACAGGCTCAGGAAACCCGATCTTCTCCAAGAGGATTGGACGTTCCTTGTCGCAGAGCGTGTCCCCGGTGGAGATTGGCGTCGAACCGACGACAGCAACGATATCTCCCGCCCGCATCGTGGAAAGCGGAGTGCGTTGATTGGCGTGCATACGGAAGATCTTCGTTACGCGCATGCCTTTCCCCGTGGAACGATTGAATGCGTGCCCACCGGCCGCCACTTGCCCGGAGTAGACGCGGATGAATACTAGCCGGCCCGCGTACTGATCGGTCACCACCTTGAATGCCAACGCGGAGAACGGCTCATCCGGAGATGCCGTGCGTGCCTCTCCACTCTCGACATCGCGCACCGGCGGAGCGTCGAGCGGCGAGGGGAGATAGAGCACTACTGCGTCCAGGAGTGGCTGCACGCCCTGATTATGGAAAGCCGATCCGCCAAGCACGGGGAGGTATCCACGATCGATGCAGGCGCGCCTCAGCGCGGCATGAAATGACTCCGGCGTTACATCGCCGCTCGTTAGGTACTCTTCCATGACCAGGTCGTCGGCCTCGGCCACGCGCTCGACCATCCGCTCACGGTAGTGTTCGACATCACCAACGATCGCTTCGGGAACAGGACGGTACTCATAGTGCTGGCCCTTACTACCTTCGTCCCACACGATCATCTGGCGAGACAACAGGTCGACCATACCTCGCAGGCGGCGACTCTCATCGCGATAGGGGAGCTGCAGCGGAACAGCGACCACACCGAGGCGCTCTTCGATCATGTCCACTGTCTCTACGTAGCTAGACTCCACTCGGTCGAGCTTGTTGACGAAGGCGATGCGCGGGATGTGATAACGATCGGCTTGTCGCCATACGGTCTCCGACTGCGACTCTACCATCTCTACGCCGGAGAAGATTACGATGCCTCCATCGAGAACGCGCAGGGCACGTTCGACCTCTGCCGTGAAGTCAACGTGCCCTGGGGTATCGATGATGTCAATCCTATGCTCGCGCCAGAAACACGTCGTCGCCGCCGAGGTGATAGTAATTCCCCGCTCACGTTCCTGCGCCATCCAGTCCATTTCGGTGTCACCCTCATGGACCTCGCCCATCTTGTGCGTACGGCCGGTATAGTAGAGGACCCGTTCTGTGATCGTTGTCTTCCCGGCATCGATGTGAGCCATGATGCCGATATTCCGTACCCGCTCCATGGCCACAGAACCGTTATCTACAGAAGCATCGCTGGACATAGAGACCCTCTCCACTAAGAAACGTTAATCT
>CAZRQM010000007.1:0-17219 GCA_964602385.1 uncultured Thermotogae bacterium
GGACAGAAGTCCCCTCTATGTGTGCGCGATGTCCGCTCTCATGATCCCACAGGGGATAGCTGGAGATTGCAGCAAGAGCGTTAATGAGTGTAGGTAATCAAGATCACATTCGCGCGAAAGATGGGTGGTCAGGCGCGAGTGATAAGAAAGAGGAGGGATTGCCCTTAGCAAAAGGGGAATTTCTAAGGCCTTTGCCTCCTTGAACCTGCGGCGGAGATGCGATGCCCTCCTGCGTCTCCGCCGTATTCTGCGAAGGGTAAGCCGACGAGTAATCGTCGGCTTATTTTTTCAGGTTTCTAACGCTCAAGTCAAGGTGACCCAGAGAAAGACTCAAGAGATGAGTCTCCTGCTAAGCTGCAGAGAACAGCGGAAGATATGGCTTGAGAAGCAAAGTGCGGAACAAACAAGAAACAAGAGTGATGTTAAGCCGTACCCCTCGGCGATCTTTGCGGCTTGAGCGAGCGTAGCGAGAGAAAAAGCTTGTGCCTCTCGAAGAGGCGCAGAGGCCTGTCTGCTATCCTGTTCTGCAGACAGGGCGCAAAGGGAAGGAATGTCAGGGTGAAAAGCACAAGAAAGCCAGTTCTTGGCGAACTTGGCCCTGCCTGTGCGTGTCCGCACGCAGGCAGGCCTTGAGTGAGCGCAGCGAGCGGGCGAGAGGAGATGCTTATATCTTGCGCAGAGGCGCTAACGAGTGACGGGTTATGCGAAGAGAGCAGAAGAACTCTCACGTAAAGGCCTGTCTGCCGTCGCGTTCTGACAGACAGGGTGCCAAGGGAAGCGCCAGAGACGGGAAAGAAGACCACGATTCGTTTCTTAGCGACCATGACATCTTGCGCGAGAACAGGGAGCGCACACGAGTGGGTTACCCACTCTCCGGGTAGCGGAGAGAAAAAAGACCTGCCACAGGGTACGACAGCACTCGTGGCAGGGCTAAGTGGGGTTAGGCCTTCTTCTCCTCACGATTGAGGTACTGCAAGATCGCGTCAACGACGAGGTAGTTGATTGAACGGTCCCGCTTTTCGCTCAACCGGATCAGTCGCTCTACTGGCTTTTCTTCCATCTTCTTCTGTGGAATGTAGATGGAAAGCTTATCAAGGATCTCTTTCTTTGCCATGCTATTCACCTCCTCATACAGAGAATCTTTTTTCACGGTCTTTTCATTAAAGACCTGTTAGCCAGTAGGATACCGGCTTGGTCCTGATTGTCCATACCAAGAACAAGAAAAAACCATGGAAGAAACATGGAAAGAACGACGCAACCCTCGATTCGTACATCATCTGATTCATCCAACAGGGGACGGCATTCACATGATCCGTACGCTGTGCTATACTTCAAAAGGCACGCGAACTTGACAGGAGGCAGAGAATGAAATTGGTCTACCGTGTACTTGGGATTTTGCTGTTGGTGGGGACTGTTGTAGCTATTGGTGGGTGCGGTCCGGGAATGATCGCAGTAATTGAAGCGACACCGCTTGTCGGCGTTGTCCCGCTTGTCGTCTCCTTTGATGGCACCGATTCAAGCTCTCCGAGCGGGATCAGCACTTATGGTTGGAGCTTCGGGACCGATGACCCGGATGTCCATGGAGAAACGGGCACGTACACGTACGAGCATGCGGGGACATACACATTGCGGTTGACCGTGCGTGGGGCGAATGGATCAACGGCGAGCACGAGCGTTACGGTAACGGTCGATCCAGCGGTGTGGATCACCGATGCCAAGCTGAGCACGGTCTACAAGCTGGATATGCAGGGGACACAGATCGATTCCTTTACCCTTCCGTTCACTGAACCTCACGGGATCACGGTGGGCGAGGTCAGTGGGAAGATGTGGTTGTTTGTCGCCTGTTACAACGGCGGGAACCAGCGCATCCTGCGCATCGACCCAGCGACGGGGAATGTGGCGCAGAACTACAGTACACCGGCGCAGTCACCCCTTAACCTCACCTATCAGGCGGATGGGCAGAAGCAGCTGTGGCACGTTGATGGGCTAAGCCGCAAGCTATATCGCCTGAATCCGCCGGATATGCAGGTCTACGACGCGTACGGCCAGAGCTACTTCAAGGCCACTTCCCCGCAGGTGGGGAATCTTCCGTTCCTGTGGGTTCCGCAAGGGCTCGATTGGACGCCGGAGACGAACGCCGCCGGGTATCTGTGGTATTTCGAGGGAGAGAACCGCATGTTGTACAAGATCAAGATCATCCCTGGGTACGACATCATGTCGAACACGCAGCTACAGGTCGTCGGCGATCCCGTGAATGTGCCGATCTTCTCTGCCTCGGCGATCGACATGTACGATGGAATGCTGTGGGTGATCGACGTGAACACGCACGCGATCAGCGAGGTCGACCCGCAGACCGGAGTCCTCACCGGGGCGAGGATCACTGGCTTCCCCGGTGCCGCGCCGGCCGGATTAGAGATCCAGCACTGATCGAGCCTGCTCTGCTTGCTCCCTGAAGGGGATGCTTGCTTGCTCGGGCGAGCGTTGATGCAGTAAGCTGAGCCATCATGCGAATTGGAATACTCACGAGCGGGGGCGACTCCCCGGGGATGAATGCGGCGATCCGCGCTGCTGTACGTTGCGGAACGCTGCGCGGCCTGGAAATGGTGGGAATCATGCACGGTTACGTGGGACTGATCGCCGGTGATATGGTACCACTGGACAACCGCGCAGTCGGCGGGATCATCGAACGCGGTGGGACCTTCCTAGGGAGCGCTCGTTCGAAGCAGTTCAGGGGACCGGATGGTCAGCAGCGGGCGCGCGCCTCCATCGAGGCTGCGGGCCTCGATGGGCTGATCGTCATTGGGGGCAACGGATCGCTCGCCGGAGCGCGGTGGTTGCAAGAGAACGGGGTTCCCACCGTGGGGATACCGGCATCGATCGACAACGACGTTTATGGCTCGGCGATGGCAATCGGGGTGGATACGGCGCTGAACACCGTTGTCGAGTGCTTGGATCGCATCCGCGATACCGCCATCTCCCACGATCGCGCGTTCGTTGTGGAAGTTATGGGGCGCGAGTCGGGGTATATTGCGTTGATGGGCGGTCTCGCTGGCGGGGCGGAGTTGGTTCTCGTCCCCGAGTTTTCCGAAACGCTTGAAGATGTGTCTGAACATGTCCTCGCTGGCCTACGCAAGGGGAAGCATCACTCGATAATCGTTATTGCTGAGGGTTTCGCTGCAGTAGATGCTGGCCGAACGGGAAACTCTTCTGGGAGGATCGTCAGCGACTTTCTTGCGCAAACTGGCGCAATCGAGACCAGATTGAGCATCCTTGGACACCTGCAGCGCGGTGGATCGCCGAGTGCGTTCGACCGTATCCTCGCCTCTCGCCTGGGAAATGCCGCTGTGCACATGTTGGCTGATGGAGAGTCGGGGGTGATGGTTGCCCTCACCGGCCAAGAGGTAACGACCGTGTTCCTTTCGCAGATTGCTTTGCCGGCCAAGAACTTCAACCCCGAGATCTACGACCTCGTTTATGAGATCGCGAACTAGCCTCCGGCGCGTTGCGCAAGGACGATGGCGCCGTACTCGACGGCCTTCTTCTCGAGCGGGGTGATGCACACGCTCGGCGGGGAGACGTTGAGGTGCTTGCACATCTCGGCGTGCATCGGCTCGACGATCTCGGGGTGGTTGACGGCGATGCTCCCTCCGAGTGTGATCACCGTGGGGTCGTAGGCGTTGGCGATCGCCGAGAGGACGATCCCCCCGTAGTGGATGAAGTCCCAGACGACGCTTCTTGCTGCATCATCACCCTCCTCGGCTGCACGGAAGACGAGCTGTGGGGTGACGAACTCCAGCAGTTCCCATGGCCTACTTAACTCGAGTGATGCGGCCTTCGCCTCCTGTTCCAAGAGACGGATGAGGGGCGACTGTGCGCGAAGGCCGCGGTTTACCAGGCGAATGCGCATGTTCTGCACGATCCCCCTTCCCGAGCAGTACGCCTCCGCACACCCGTCATTCCCACATCCGCAACGAAGCCCATTCTCCTTGACCAGGATGTGTCCGATCTCGGCAGCGTTTCCCTCCTTCCCCAGCAGGAGGTGCCCGCCGCTCCACACTCCACCTCCAAGGCCAGTGCTCATCGTGACGTAGACGAGATGTAGACTCTCCTTATCCGCGACGTCCTTGCCAACGCCGAAGAATGCCTCTCCAAGGACAGCGGTGTTGCAGTCGTTCTCCAGGAGCACGGGAGCGGAAAACGCGCGCTCGAGTGGTTCGACCAGTGGGACGAAGAGCGGAGAGGAGGGGATACCAGCCGGTACGGTGACGGCGAAATTAGGCGGGTTCTTGATTGCGCCCGACTTTAGTGGTCCAGCTGACCCGATGCCGATCCCCTCGAGCTTGCTGATTCCGACTTCCTTCAGCATGCCGCGCAGCATCTCCTCAATCTGCGAGGACGGGCCGTACCAGGAGACACCGTCGCGTACGACGCTGTTGTGAGCGACACGGTCGTGAGCGACACGGTCGTGAGCGACACCGCTGCCGGGAACACCGCTTCCACCCTCTTCACTCCTGGGAACGAAAGCTCCGCCTGTGGTGGATAGCGGTTTCTCCTGGCGGGCGATGATCTCCCCGGCACCATCTACGATCAGCGTTGTCACCTTTGTCCCGCCGAGGTCAACCGCGGCAAGGTATATCTCCTTCCTCGTCAATGATCCTCCCGATTCAATCTCAGCTTTCCCTTTTGATTCCGGCTTTCAGCCCCATCTCCAGAGTCCCACTACTGCATAATCGTAAGAGCGCAGTGAGCAGAGTGCAATAGAGCGCTTCTCGCAACTCTTGCCTTTCCGCGCGTTCACGGTAAAACTTAGGCTTAAGAAAACGGACGAAAGCAATCTGAAAAAAGGGGAAGAAGATGAACGAATTCAAGAGCATGATCAGCAGGGAGTCACCGTCTCCGATCTATCAGCAGCTTAAGGAGATCATCAAGCGCAAGGTCGAGGACGGTGAGTTCATGCCGGGGGAACGTATCCCCACGGAGTATGAACTGTGCGACATGTTCGCCGTCAGCCGCGCTCCTGTGCGGCAGGCGTTGATCGAGAACACTGGCGCTGTGCATTGGCTTGAAGCAATGATGGCCCGTTGGATTCTTGTCATCGATGCCTCGGCGCCGATCCTAGCGATGAGCATTGGCGTGTGAACATGAGCGTAGAAGATCGCCTTCGCGCTGACATAAATCGCTGCATCCGTTCCGCCTTGACCGCTGTTTCCCCGGCGACCTGCCTGAGGCGGGCCGCGCATTTCGAGGGGGAACGCCTCCTCGTGTCCGGAGCTTCGGTCGATCTATCGCGGGTTGCGCGGATCATCGTTGTCGGGATGGGTAAGGCGTCGGCGGGCATGGCCTCATCGCTGGAAAGCCTTCTCGGAGCAAGAATCACTGATGGACTCGTTGTTACCGCCGATGGGTATAGGGTGTCCACCCGGAGCGTGGAGGTCGTCGAAGCGCCTCATCCGATTCCTGGCGCGCGCGGTCTTGCTGCGGCGCAACAGATTGCGGATTTGGTGGATGATGCACAAGAAGATGACTTGGTCATCGTCCTTGTTTCCGGCGGGGGATCTGCCCTCCTCACCCTCCCGTCTCCCGGGATCGTGCTCGATGATCTCGCTGCAACCAACGAGCTTCTACTCTACTCGGGGGCGAATATTCAGGAGATAAATACAATTCGCAAGCACCTCTCGCAGTTGAAGGGCGGGCAGCTCGCAGCGCGTGCCTTCCCGGCCAGGGTTGTTGCTCTTGTCCTTTCCGACGTGCCGGGCGATCCGCTGGACGTCATCGCCTCCGGGCCGACCGTGGGTGATCCGACAACCTATGCCGACACAGCACGCATCCTTCGGCACTACGGGCTGTGGGAGAGGGTCCCGCCTTCGGTGCGGGATCACATCGAGAGGGGGCTGAGCGGTGAGATCCCCGAGACCCCGAAGCCGGGGGATGGCGTGTTCGCGAGAGTGACGACCACGATCATCGGATCGGGCTCAGTTGCGGCCGAGGCGGCGCTTAACGAGGCGAGGGAATTGGGCTATCATGCCCTCCTCCTTACGACGACGCTGGAAGGGGAAGCGCGCGAAGTGGGAAAGGTTCTTGCCGCCATCGCCAGGGAGGAAGTGCAGCACGAGCGTCCGCTTCCACTGCCGGCGTTGATCGTTGCTGCCGGTGAAACGACGGTCACGGTTACCGGAAAGGGAAAAGGAGGGCGTAATCAGGAGCTTGCCCTCTCCGCGGCACTAGGAATACGAGAACTGCCCGGTGCAGTGATCGCTTCCGTGGGGACCGACGGGGGTGACGGTCCGACCGATGCCGCCGGTGCGATCGTCGATGGCGGAACGGTTCCTCGCCTGCGCCAGCACGGGATCGATCCCGATGAATCACTGGCGGACAACGATTCCTATCATGCCCTTGCTGGTTCTGGTGATCTTATCCTCAGCGGTCCCACCGGGACGAACGTTGCCGACCTGTGCTTTGTCGCATGCCGGGATGGCGGATCTTCCTAGGAGAGATCCGCTGTCTTCTTCGCGAGATCAACCTTGAACTTCTCGATCAGCTCGACCGGTGTCGGATCGAGTTCGTTTGTCAGAGCGAGGTAGTAGCTAGCGTAGTCCCCGAAGTAGATCTGGGAGAAGACCTGCGCGAGTTCCGTTTCCCCCTCGAAGGCGACATCGGTATGGGGAACGTCGTGAATGTCGAACAGATCGGCCATAATCTCCATGCGGACCATGTTCTCCGGGTGATCGTAGGAGTTCTTCAGAAGGACGATGTGCTGGTTTGCAAGGAGGTCACGTCGGACGAGGGCGAGGATCTCGTTGTGGTTAAGCTCGGAGAATGCGTTCCAGTAGGCGGGCTGCTTTGCGTTCTCGTTGATCTGCGTCTTGAAGCGCATGGCGACAAGATCGGTGTTATCAGCCGTGCCATAGATAATCGGGATGCGTCCGTGCAGAGCGTGGGCAAGCTCCTTGGCCGGGTTCTCCTTCGTGGCGATGCTTGCCGTGCAGCTTCCCTTGACCTTGGCAAGGGCACCAAACATGTCGTCCCACTCGCCTGCTCCCTCGACCAGACCGAGGCGTGAGAGTACTACAAGGAGAGGAAGTGCGAGGTACCCGGTCGCGGCGCGCGGTTGGTAGCCCGCTGGCACTTGTAGAAACGGGATGTCGTTCTCTCGCGCGATGCTCATGATCTTCCCGCCGCTTGCGATGCACAGGATTTGCAGTCCCCCATCGATCCCTTCCTTGAGCGAGGAGATCGTCTCGGCCGTGTTCCCCGAGTAGCTGATGGCGACAAGGAGCGTCCGCTTATCGACGAACCCCGGCAGGGTGTAGCTGCGGTTGACAATGATAGGGACCTCAGCGAAGCGCCGCGCTATTTCTCCGGCCATCGCCGATCCGCCCATCCCGCAGACGATTACCTTGTCGATCTTTCCCTGTGGGGAGAAGGTGAACCTTTCTCCGAGCTTAATCGCTTCGTGGCACTGATCATCGAATGAATCGATAGTATCGATCATCCGGCTCTTGTCGTAACGTTCGTCAAACCGCACTTCTTCGTTCTTGCCCATAGTGCCAAAGATGGTACAGCGAAGATGAGTGCCCCGGCAAATCAAGAAGAGGAGGTTCCGTATCATTCTGAGCGGTGACCTAACGTTGAGCTCGCCGGAGACGAATGCCGATTGTGAAGCAAGACCAGGGGTCAAACGGAATTCACCACGAAGAGCACGAAGGACACGAAGAATGCAATTTGATGAACTGTCGAATCGGTTAATCGACTGTGCAATTGAAGTGCATCAGGCTTTCGTAGCGTGGCGCGCCAGGCTTGGCACAGGTCACCAATCTCGTCAAGAAGCGCGTTTGTCTCTTTCGGTTTCTCGCTCCCCTTGGCGTCTTGTATGTCAGAACATTACGGCAGACAGACCTCTGCGCCTGTCTGTGCTCCGTAGCAGACAGACCTTTGCGTGAGACAGGAGTGAGGCGGGAGGTTTTCATCCTTCGTGCTCCTCGTGCCCTTCGTGGTGAAACAGTCGGCTCTGTGAGAGACTTACCCCGTTGTCTTTAGTTACCCACTTGAAACGACAAATAGCCGAAAGGATTGTCTCTTGGCCCTGGCGCTGCTATAATGCTTTGCCAACGTACGTCAGAAGGAGAACAAGGAGAGGAGCGATGCGAGAGGCGGAGATAAAGGCCCTATTGGTTGATCCGTTCAATAATGCCCCAGTGATCTTGCTTAAGGATAGGAATTCGAATCGTGCGATGCCAATCTGGATCGGCGAGTCGGAGGCGATGTCGATCGCCTTCAGCCTGCAAAGCAATCAGTTTCCTAGGCCGTTATCGCACGACCTGATGAAGACGATAATCGAGGACCTGGAAGGCACTGTGCAGAGGGTTGTCATCAGCAAGATCGAGGAAGGAACGTATTACGCGTCTATATTCCTTGTGAACGCTGAAGGAGACACGACGGAGATTGATGCCCGCCCCTCCGATTCCCTTGCCCTTGCTCTACGCACGGGAAGCCCGATATTCATCTCCGATGAGGTATTTGAGGCCTCAGCGATCGAGTCGCCGTTTGCGGAAGAGGATGAGTTCCAGGACTTCGTCGAATCAAAGATGAACCTCGGGCAATTCAGGCGACTGATCGGATAGTCGCTCAGCCGCGGATCACTTCCGTTCCGCGTGGGAGGACGAGGATCTCGTCGCGATTCAGGTCTTGATTGAGGATGACCTGTGATGCGTAGATTGTCGTGGTCCGTTCCTCGTCTGTGAACAGAACGATCTGCCTCACGAGAAATGTTTCCCTATCTATCGAAATCATCTTCACGATCTGACCCGTTCCCTTGGCGTACACTCGCAGGACAAACCCACCGGGGATGGGGTTCAGCCCAGTATTGCTCGTCACACCCGACACACTCGGAACAAGCCTTGGCGTGTCCTTCTCACCGGAAGAGATTGAGAACGGATCCCACTGTGTACACCCAGCCAGTGTCTCCGTGAGGAGGAGATCACACGCGAACAACTGCATGTCGAACCTTGGGATGTTCTGCGAGACCCGCAGGGTGACCTTCCCTTGTTTCCACTCCTCCTCGATCCCGCGTAGGTCGAAGCTTGCGAGCCCCAAGTCGGAGAGGGCAAAACCAGCCCACCGCTTGATGACAGTCATGTTTTGCTGTGGAAGGTAGTGCGACAGTAGGTCGCGGTCCACAGTGTAGACCTGCCCCTTCAGCTCTGCTGGAGCGAGGTAGAGGATCCTCGCTGCCGGGTCGGGCCCGTTGATGTACCACACCCGCATACGCAGAGGGTCCTTCTCCTCTCCAGTAGAGACTACGTCCAGAACGATCTCCAGGTCCTTCACGCGATCGAATGCCGCCTCGGTTCGCGCGATCAGGCCTCCAGGATCCATTGGATCATTCTTGGCTAGGAACGCTTGATCGAGAGCGACGGCGGTAACGATTAGGCCGACAAAAATGCCGATCCCCAAGAGGATCAAGTTTTGACTGTTCATCACAGAAGATTATAATCGCCTTGGTAACGGTGTTCAATTCGGTCACAACGAGGAAGGAGGAAGCCGATGGCAAGCCTGCTCGACCGGCTACGATGCGTTCAAGATGTTGCTGTTGAAGGGAAGCGTGTGGTGGTACGTGTAGACTATAACGTACCTCCGGCGGATGGAAGGGTGGCAGATGATTCGCGGATTCGCGCCTCACTCCCCACCCTGGAGGACATCCTCGAACGAGGAGGAAAGCCGATTCTGCTTACCCACCTCGGTCGCCCGGAAGGGAAGGTGGTCAAAGCACTGCGCCTCGACCCAGTCGCGGCTTCTCTGCGTGAGCTGTTGGGAAGGCATGTACGCAAGCTCGATACCTGCGTTGGCGATGAAGTGGTGCAGGCGATCGCGGAGTGGGAACCAGGGTCGGTAATCCTGCTAGAGAACGTGAGGTTCTTTCCAGAAGAGACGGCCAATGAGGCAGGGTTCGCCCGCAAGCTTGCGGGCCTCGGCGATCTCTTTGTGAACGATGCCTTTGCCACCCTGCATCGCTCGCATGCCTCGACGCTGGGGATTGCCGATTACCTTCCATCCTATGCTGGCCTTCTCGTGCAGAAGGAGATAGAGGCACTGGCGCGACTGACTGACAGCCCGGAGCACCCGTATGTGGCGATCATCGGGGGAAAGAAGACACGCAGCAAACTGGGCACACTGCGTGATCTGGTCGATCGGGTCGATGCAATCCTCATTGGAGGCGGCGTTGCGTTCACCTTCCTGCGTGCTGAGGGGCACAACGTTGGCAGCTCCATCGTTGATGAATCGCTGTTTGACGAGATCTTGCTCATCAGCGAAAAGGCCGAAGAGAAAAACGTGTCTATCGTTCTGCCGCGCGATGCGGTGATTGCGACCGAGCTGAGCGATTCTGCCCAGACTCTGACTGTGCCGATTGATGACATTCCATTTGATGCGATGGGACTCGACATCGGACCGGAGACGATAGGCCTGTTCCGTGAGAAGATCGCTACTGCGAAAACGATCATGTGGGCGGGCCCGATGGGCGCGTTCGAATTTAGCCCATTTGCCGCTGGGACGAGGGAGATCGGCCAGGCTCTTGCAGAGAGTGACGCGTTCACGGTGGTCGGAGGTGGCGAGACGGGCGAGGCGGTAGAGAAGTTGGGGCTTGCACACGGAATCTCGCGGATCTCGACCGGGGGGGGCGCGTGCCTTGCCTTGCTACGGGGAAAAGCGTTGCCTGCTCTGGAAGCGCTGCGGGACTAGGTTGCCGGCATTGCTGATGCGTGCTACAATGATTTCTGTCGCGGACATAGCTCAGTGGTAGAGCATTAGCTTCCCAAGCTGGGGGTCGCGGGTTCGAATCCCGTTGTCCGCTATTGATCTTGAGTTGGCTCCGTCCTTTCTTCCTCGTAAGAAGAGTTCGGCCAAGGAGGACGATGAATCACACCGATGATCCCTACGCCCTGACGCTGGAAACGTTGGAAGAAAGGGCGAAGAAGTGCACACAGTGTTCGCTCAGCGAGACGCGGACGCATGTTGTGTTCGGTGAGGGAAGCAAGCAGGCAGACGTGATGTTCATTGGTGAGGGGCCGGGAGAAGTCGAGGACAGCACGGGACACCCGTTTGTTGGACCGGCCGGACACAAGCTGGACGATGTCCTTGCCTCTGTTGGCATCTCGCGCGCTGAGATTTACATCACAAATGTTGTCAAGTGCCGGCCGCCGGGGAACCGCGTGCCAGCGAAGAAGGAGATGGAGGCCTGCGGTCCGTACTTAGAGGCGCAGATCGCGCTTGTGAACCCAAAACTGATCATCACACTGGGAAACACGCCAACGCAGTGGCTTCTCCCCGGAGCTGGTGGAATTACGCAAAGTCACGGAACGTTTATGCCCTGGCGTGGGGGGATCGAGGTTGTCCCGATGTTTCACCCCAGTTACCTATTGCGTAATCCGTCGAGGAGCAAAGGAAGCCCGAAGTATCTGACATGGATGGACATCAAGAAAGTGAGGGAATGGCTCGATGACCACGGAAGAAACGCAAGTACTGACGAACTTTAACGAGCAGCGCGAGTTTGTCGAGCAGGCGCTTGTCCAGGCGGACAAGCACCGCAAGAAGAAGGAGTACAAGGAGGGGATCTCCCTCTTAGTGGAAGCGTTGCGCTACGGGATCGACAAGGCGCAGATCTACTACCGTCTGGGGAATATCTACATTGATGGGGATGACTTCAATCGCGCCGAGTACGCCTACAAGCGGGCGCTCGTTGTAGATCCCAATCATGTAAATTCCATGCACAACCTGGCGATCGTCTACAAGCGGCAGAAGAAGGTCTCCCTCTTCGTGAAGACCTACAAGAAGGCACAGCGCATGGAGATCCGCCATCCGCGCAAGAGAGAGCTCGATCAGACACAGAAAAAACACCTACGTCGTCTCAGCACGAAGATCATGCTGGGGATGCTTGGCATAGGAGGAGTCATCGCGATCGTCATGTTCCTCGTTTGGCGCTGACGGGGCATTTTGGCAAGCCTCTCTAAAGCAGGATGTTTGACGCCTTCCTAGCTATCGAGTATAGTCTTTGAAGCTATTCGTATCTGCAAAAACTAAGCGAGGGATCAGCGTGCCAAGGAAGAGAATATACGAGATTGCAAACGAGTTTGGGGTCACGAGCAAAGAGCTGATCAGCAAGCTTGTTGATATGGGAATGCCCGGTCTCAAGGCGGCGAACTCAGTTAGTGATGAGGAATACAGGCTGATTATCAACCTGTATCAAGAAGAAACTGTGGGCACATCAGAAGGTGTTGCAGAAGAAATCGAAAGGTTATCCGTGGAACGGGACAAGGAGAAGGAAGAGGCGGATCACGGTTTGCCGCGTCCCCCGATCGTCTCCGTCCTTGGGCATATCGACCACGGGAAGACGACGCTCCTCGACACCATCCGGCATTCACACGTGACCGCAAAGGAAGTCGGAGGGATTACGCAGGGGGTTGCCGCTTACCAGGCTGATC
Organism: uncultured Thermotogae bacterium; assembly: GCA_964602385.1. Taxonomy (GTDB): domain Bacteria; phylum Bipolaricaulota; class Bipolaricaulia; order UBA7950; family UBA9294; genus M55B144. Next base: position 12,477 of record CAZRQM010000007.1, read on the forward strand.
TGGGTGGGCAGACGATCACATTCATCGATACACCCGGACACAAGGCGTTCACCGAAATGCGTGCGCGCGGAGCAAAGGCCACTGATATCGCGGTCTTGGTTGTCGCCGCTGATGACGGGATCATGGAACAGACAGTGGAGGCGATCGACCACATCCACGCCGCCGGCATCCCGATGATTGTCGCCATCAACAAGATCGACAAACCGAACGCGGATATCGATAGGGTGATGAACGACCTAACCAAGCACGGCCTCACGCCCGAGGCGTGGGGAGGCAGCACGATAACCGTTCCCATCTCCGCGTTGAAGGGCGAGAACATCGACGACCTGTTGGAGATGATTCTCCTCGTGGCGGAGATGGAGAACCTTCGTGCTGATCCAGCTGGACCGTTGGAAGCAGTAATCATCGAGAGCCACCTCGCCAAGGGACGAGGCCCGGTGGCAACAACCATCGTGAGAGATGGAACGTTGCACGAAAAAGACATTGTCGTCGCTGGCTCCACCTGGGGACGCGTGCGAGCGATGACCGATGATACCGGAGCCCGAGTTCCAGAAGCCGGCCCTGGAAAGGCGGTAGAGATCCTCGGCCTGCAGGATGTGCCGCATGTGGGGACGATGATCGAGGTCAAGAAGTCCCAGAACGATGCCAAGGAGGCAGCTGCCAAGCAGATGGAAGAAGAGGCAGTTCCGCGGCGATCACGGGCGAAGATGAGCGTCGAGGACCTCTTCCTCGAGGCAATGGAGGCCGACAAGCTGAGGTTGATCCTCAAGGCCTCTTCCACTGGGGCATTGGAGGCGGCGAAGCGCGAGATTGAGGGGATCGGCGTAGAAGACATTAAGGTAGAGTTTCTTCACACCGGAGTCGGTCCGATCTCCGAGGGGGATGTGTTGCTAGCCTCGAGTATCGCCGAGGAGTGCGTGGTTGTTGGTTTCGGCGTGAGCGCCGATGGCAAGACATCCAAGCTTGCCGAGCGGGATGGGGTTATCATCCTAACCTATGACATCATCTACGATCTGCTGGCCGAGATCGAACACGCGCTGAAGAGTATGCTCGCCCCGGAGTACGAAGAGGTGCGCATGGGCGAGGCGGAGATACGAGAGGTATTCAAGATTCCCGACGGGGTCGTGGCTGGGTGTTATGTCACTGATGGTAAGATTGAGCGTAAGGCCAAGGTGCGTGTGCTGCGAGAGGACAAGGAACTGTTTGTGGGCGAGATACTCTCCCTGCAGCGCTTCACCGAAAGCGTGCGCGAGGTGCAAAACGGTCGCGAGTGCGGTATCCGCATCAAGGACTTCAACGATGTTCAGCCGGGCGATCGTCTGTCGGTCTTTACGCTTAAAGAGATTGAAAGATAGGGATCGACTAACGCGGTCTCCTTCGGGGTGTAGTAGCCGGTCCTGCTTGCTACACCCCCCGAGAAGATCTCCTCCTTGCGTATGAGGAAAAAGAGGGAGCTATGACTGACGGACGTGGCAAAGCCAAGACGCGCGAAGAGATCAGGCGGGAACTATCGACGATAGTCGAGTTTGAGGCACGTGACCCGGTGATCAGGGATGCGTTCCCTACAGTGATGGACGTTAAGCTCTCCGTCGATGCCCGTTATGCCAAGGTGTACATTGCCCTCGGCGCCACTGCAGTCGACAAGGTCGAGATCGTCAAGGCGTTTGCGCGTGATCGTGGTTTCTTCCGCACACAGCTTGCCAAGCGGCTGACGACCCGCTACACGCCCCAGCTCGAATTCATCATGGACGAGACGGTGGAATGGGCGATGCGACTGGGGAAATTGCTACAAGACGAGGACGATGAGCTCCCTCCAACTTAAGGAAACCCTCCTGCAGCCATTTCGGCGACCGTCACTCCTCGCTTGGGCGCTGGTCTTCACCGGGATTTTCTACCTGGCGAACATGCAAGCGAACCTATATGACATCGCCAACCCGCGTTGGGTGATCACGATGGCAACCCTTATCCTCCTCTCTCCGTTATTCAGTGGCGGATTCATCCTCCTATTGCAGGCGCAGCGCAAGGGGGAGAAGCTTTCGCCTGGACAAGCGATCGTTCGAACGTTCTCTAATTACGGCTCGCTTGTTGCCGGGGAGTTCCTCGTAAACATCATCGTTGTCGCGGGTGGGATTCTGTTTGTCATCCCGGGGATCTATTTCGGTCTTCGCTTGATGTTCTACAAACAGGAAATACTTATCGGCGGCGCACGTGGGACTGCGGCGTTGAAGATGAGCGTTGCTCGCACGCGACAATGGCGAGAAACACTGTTCCTGTTCGCCTCTCTCTCGCTGTTCTACCTGCCCACCGTTGCCATATTCTTCGTCCCGGTGAGCCTGGTGTGGGACCTATATGCCCTCATTGCATCGGCGCTGACCTTTACCTGGACGAACATTCTGCTGACGAGGATCTACTTGGATGCCAACGAGTTGGGGGCCAACAAGTTGGATGCCAACGAGCGCGTTGCGTAATGGGAGGCCTAAATTGAACGATGACTTGAGGATAGCGCGGGCAGCGAAGGTGCGTCCGATAACCGAGATTGCCGGTAGACTGGGACTCCACGAGGACGAACTCGACCTGTACGGCTCGACAAAGGCTAAGGTAAAGCTCTCCGTGCTGAAGCGCGTTGCAAGCGCTGCACGAGGAAAGTACGTCGACGTCACCGCGATAACTCCCACTCCTCTGGGTGAAGGGAAGACCACGACAACGATCGGCCTGGTGCAGGGGCTTGGGTTGCTGGGGAAACGGGCGCTTGCCTGCATCCGCCAGCCGTCGCAGGGACCGACGTTCGGGATCAAGGGCGGGGCCGCCGGTGGTGGGCACGCGCAGGTGATCCCGATGGAGGAGTTCAACCTTCACCTCACCGGTGACATTCATGCCATTGGCGCGGCGCATAACCTGATCGCCGCGGCAATCGACGCGCGCATGTTGCATGAGCGCAATCAATCGCCGGTCGCATGGGAGAAGAGGGGACTTAGGAGGCTCGACATCGACCCCTACTCCATCACCTGGAACAGGGTTCTTGACGTGAACGATCGCGCTCTGCGACACGTGATCTTGGGCCTGGGTGACAGGGGAGACGGTGTCCCCCGGGAGAGCGCGTTCGACATCACCGTCTCCTCGGAGCTGATGGCGATCCTCGCCCTCTCAAGCGACCTCAAGGACCTGCGGGCGCGAATCGGACGGATTGTGATCGGGTACGACAGGGACCATAGGCCGGTAACGACCGAGGATCTCGGCGTCGCCGGTGCGGCGGCGGTGCTGATGAAGGAGACGGTGAAACCGACCCTGATGCAGACGCTGGAGGGACAGCCGGTATTCGTCCACGCCGGGCCGTTTGCTAACATTGCCCACGGCAACTCGTCGATCATCGCCGACCAGATGGGCCTCCTTCTCTCCGACTACGTGGTTACCGAGTCCGGGTTCGGTGCGGACATCGGGATGGAGAAGTTCTTCGATATCAAGTGCCGCACGAGCGGCCTCGTTCCCGATGCGGTCGTCCTCGTGGCCACGGTCAGGGCGCTCAAGATGCACGGCGGTGGGCCGAAAGTCGTCGCGGGAAGGCCACTAGATCCCGCGTACACCCGGGAGAACATCGGGCTTCTGGAGCATGGAATGGCCAACTTGGTTCACCATATTGGGATCGCGCGCAAGTTTGGCATACCGGTCGTCGTCGCCGTCAACCGCTTCCCCGAGGACAGCGACGCCGAGCTCAAGTTAACATGCAGTGCGGCGGAAGAGGCGGGAGCATACGCCGCCGTCGTTGCCGATCATTGGGCGCGTGGAGGCGAGGGAGCGATGGACCTAGCACATGCGGTGAGCGAGGCGTGCGAGCAGGAAAAGGACTTCCATTTGCTCTATCCGCTTGATTGGCCGATCGAGAAGAAGGTAGAGACGATCGCTCGTGAGGTGTACAACGCGGACGGAGTTGCCTTCTCCGAGACGGCTCGCGCCCAGATTGAGCTCTACACCGAGTCCGGATTTGCTGATCTTCCGATCTGCATGGCCAAGACCCATCTCTCCATATCACATGATCCGAATCAGAAGGGCGTCCCCAGTGGGTATACCCTCCCCGTGCGCGAAGTTCGAGCGAGTGTCGGTGCGGGGTTCATCTACCCGTTGTGCGGCGAGATGCGCACCATGCCCGGACTTCCGTCGCAGCCGGCGTTCATGCACATTGATCTCGATGAGAACGGGGAGATCGTCGGCCTGTCTTAGTCGCGCAAAAGGGTGGTTAATTCCAGTCTAGCGGATAAGTGTAGGTGTCGATAAGCGTCCCATCCGGCGCATACAGGCGAGCCTCGTCCTTGCCCTGATCCCAGATCCGGTGGCCGGTCCAGTAGAAATCGATTGTTTGCTGGTCGCAGCGTGAGTGCTCTCCACCCCTTCCTGTAGCCACGGACCCAGAATGGATGCGCAGGACTCCGCCGGGAGGTAACAGGCACTCGCCGATCAGATGATCGCTGAGATCGAGGGCGTTCCTGTCGCTACCCGATCCGTCCTTCAGGATCCACCCCTGTGCGAGATCGATCGGCTGCTCTCCTCGGTTCAGGACATAGACGACCTCATCGTCGCTCCACTGCGTCACTGCGGCGATCATCAGATCGGCCTCCGCGTAGCTATCGCACTGTCCCCATAGGCCACGCTTGGTCCTTGCCGCCTCGATCTGAGCCGGCATGATAAGATCGGTATAGCGGACGGAGAAGTCATCGCCGTTTCTGATCGCTGTATCGTTCGGGTAAAATA
>CAZRQM010000007.1:17319-18583 GCA_964602385.1 uncultured Thermotogae bacterium
TAGCGGACGGAGAAGTCATCGCCGTTTCTGATCGCTGTATCGTTCGGGTAAAATACATCCAAGCGAGCCATGCCCGCTGCCACCAAGAGCGCGGAAACGCTGCTTGTCTGTGTGGCCGTCGGTGAGAGGAAGACATGTGCCACCAGCCGATCCTGTGCCATCTCGTACCCGTCCTTCAGTGCGTGTCTGTCGAGCCACAGCTTACTCCCCCTGATGAGCCGATCGTTGTACTCCCGTGCCTCTGTGCCCAGGCATTGATCGAGCCCGGGGGCGTTGATCGATGCGTAGCGCACGTCTTGTCTTGTCCCGTCGGGAAGCTGTACTAGTATTGTGTCCCCGTCTTCGGCCCGTACTCCCTGAACGAGCAGTAGATCGGACTGCTCCGCGTAGATGAGGAGCGAGAAGAGGAGGATGGAGGCAAGCGGAAGCGCTAAGAAACCTACTTTCTTGATCATGATCCTATCATCTCCCTGGTGTTCAGCCATTATGCGGAGTGTACAGCGATGACCTGGGCACAAGCAAGGCGGAGGATCGTGATCTGACAGCCTATGGGATGAGTGTTCTGCTCTTCTTGGCGCGCGCGTCATAAGCGATGATACGTCCGTTCTCGAGCGGTTCCCAATCTGCTGCCACATCCGGCAGCGGCTCCGATGAGATGATCGGACCATCATCGCTCTGATGGAGATAGAGTGTGTAGTAGCGCGGGGAGGAGGAGAAACAGTTGATGATGTAGAAGTGATCGCCATCGGTGAGGAAGGCGTTGAGTGAAGTGTAGTGGTGAAGATTGTTGACTACTTCCTCGATGCTTGCCAGCGGATCATTCATATCGAGGTGATCAAGGAGAAACCGGAAGTAGCGTTCCGAATCCGTCTCCCCGCGGTAGGCAGCGATTACGGGATCGTCGATCGTCCCGTTGTGGCAGAAGTACCACGACCTGCCTTCGTTCTCAATATGAAACGGATGAACGTTTGCCAGGTTGACCTCTCCCCGGGATGCGTGGCGGGCGTGCATGAGGATGATCGTGCGATCCTTAAACCGTTCGAGCCCTTTGTCCTCCCAGCAAGGTTGTACGCTGCGGTGAGCCTTGTACGATCCTCCTTTGTTGTACACGACACCCCAGCCGTCGGGGTGGTCAAATTCACCAAGCGTCGTGTTGTGCTCGTGTAGCGCGTTCTCCCCGTGCGCCATGTGCACAAACGACTCGACAATCCCGTCTCCCTCAATGCCGAACGGCGCAGCGATCATGCGACACATCTTCTCTCCT
>CAZRQM010000008.1:0-7119 GCA_964602385.1 uncultured Thermotogae bacterium
CTTGATAACAGTGCAACAACGCCGGTCGCACCGCAGGTCCTGGAGGCGATGCTCCCTTACTTCTCAGAGTTGTATGGAAACGCATCGAGCCTGCATGGCTTTGGACAGGAGGCGCACGCCGCCCTTGATGAGAGCCGTGAGGCAATCGCCGAGACGCTTGGTGCCGACCCCTCAGAGATAATCTTTACCGCCGGAGCAACGGAGGCGGATAACCTAGCGATTAAGGGGCTTGCGTTCGCCAATCCTGGCAAGCGCCACATCATTACCACGGCGATCGAGCATGACGCCGTGCTCAGTACGTGCCGCTGGTTGGAGACGCAAGGGCGCGAGGTGACCTACGTTGGAGTCGATGCGAATGGGCGCGTCGATCCGCGCGACATTGCTAAGGCGATTCGCGAGGATACCCTTCTTGTTTCAGTGATGGCCGGGAATAACGAGATCGGGACGATCGAGCCGATCGAGGAGATTGGAGAGATCTGTCGCGAGCACGGTGTCCTCTTTCACACCGATGCTGTGCAGGCCTACGGCAAGATCCCTCTTCCGTTAGAAGTGATCGACCTGCTCTCAGTATCCGCACACAAGATAAGCGGCCCTAAGGGCGTCGGTCTCCTGTACGTTCGCAAGGGGATCAAGCTCACCCCGGTCCTTCACGGTGGCGGGCATGAGAAGGGACTTCGCAGCGGAACGGAGAACGTTCCCGGAGTCGTAGGTGTGGCGGCAGCGGCTCGGCTTGCCTTCTCCGAGATGGACGAGGTAGTCCCGCGGCTGCGCGGGTACAGGGAGCGGCTGATCGAAGTGCTTACCGCCCTGCCCGGAACACGATTGAACGGAGACCGCACGGACAGTCTTCCGCACGTCTCCAACTTCAGCTTTGCGGGAATAGAAGGAGAGAGCTTGGTGATGCGGCTCGATGAGCACGGGATTGCCACATCTACCGGGTCGGCATGTTCGTCCCCGAACCTGGAGCCGAGTCATGTCTTGGTGGCAATTGGGGTTCCGCTAACGATGGCGCACGGGAGTCTGCGGATCAGCACAGGCCGGCAGACGACGAGCGAGGAGATCGACGCGCTACTCGCCGTACTTCCATCAGTTGTCAAGGATCTGCGTGCCATCTCGCCGTTCAAGGTGGTCCAGTAGACAGCGGGCGATTCAGGCACTTAGCCACAGACTCAAGGAAGCAAGGGAGCATAGCATGTACACTGAGAAGGTAATCGAACACTTCCGCCATCCGCACCACATGGGAAAGCTTGACGACTACTCAGCCGTGGGCAAGGTGGGAAACATCGTGTGTGGCGACGTGATGTGGTTGTACATCAAGGTGGAAAACGATGAGCAGGGACGCGAAGTGATATCGGACATCTCGTGGGAGACGTTCGGCTGCACCGCGGCGATCGCCACTTCATCGATGGTCTCTGACATCGCCAAGGGAAAGACGATCGACCAGGCGATTGCGATCACCAACCGTGATGTGGCGGCGGAGCTCGGGGGGCTCCCGCCGATAAAGATGCATTGCTCCGCACTGGCGGCCGATGCGTTGAACGAAGCGATCTACAGCTACCTAACTGAGCAAGGGCGTGAGATTCCAACTGCGCTTTCAAAGAGGCACGAACACATCGCAAAAGAGATCGCCTCTCTCGAAGAGCGGTACAAGGCATTTGCCGATAAAGAGGAACTTTAAGGAGTAGTGGCAGGTGCAGCTCACAAAGAAGGCGGGCTACGGCCTCATTGCTGTTCTGGAACTGGCAGCCAGTTCAGGTAAAGATCCGATTTCAGCTGCCGCGATTGCTGAGAAGTACAAGCTGCCGCCAGCGTTTGTGGGAAAGATCCTGCATCAGTTGAAGAACGCCGGGCTGATATCCGCTAAACAGGGTTGCAGTGGAGGGTATGTATTTGCCCTGGAACCATCGGATGTTTCCGTGCGCAGCGTACTTGAGGCACTCGGCGAATCGCTCGACCTGGTGGGGTGCATCGATGTTGCATCCGACTGCTCGCTCGCATCGGTATGTCCAACCAAGGCCGTGTGGAGCGAGCTTGACAAGAAGTTCAAAAGGCTCTTTGAATCACTATCGCTTCACGATATCATCGCAACAGATCACGACTAACGCATGCAAGAGTGAGGCCCTGAGGCGCAACATCCCATGGAGTGTAACTTTCGTTACCGACAAACAGGGTAGGAAGTTGTATAGTGTCCTCGTAAAAGCATGAGAACCCCCTCATCTTTTTCACCACCCGGAGAGGGCGGTTAGGCTTAGCCTGACCGCCCTTTGCACTTCCGTCACTCGACTCCTCACCCAAAGAAGGGACGCATTCTCACGCAAAGGCGCAAAATCAACTCACCACGAAGGACACGAAGAGCACGAAGCTTCAGAATAGAGAACACGCGATTCGGAACCTTAGCTTGATGAAATCGATGTTGTGCGTCCGTCAACGTTTCGCCGCTTCAACAGGTCTTTGATTTGCATTCTTCGTAGCTTTCGTGCTCTTCGTGGCGAAATCCCCGCGGCTATCTACCCGAAACGACGACGAACACCATAACCGTTACAGTGTTGTCAGCCACACGGCCGCTCGTTCAAGCAGATATACGGATGCCACGAGAAGCGGGTAGAGGATAACAAGCGACAGCGCAAGCGGGAATAGCTCATACATTCCCTGTTGTGGTTTCCCCGGCCAGGAGAAGCCCTCGGCGAAGAGGTATTCGGCCGGTGGATGCGGGTATTTCCATTCATGAGCTTCTCCCTTGACGTAGGCGATGGTGGCGCGGAATGGCGAGCTTTCGAGCGCTCGGCGGCGCAGTTGGAGGAAGACGCCGAAAAGGACGCTCACGTACGTGAGTAGGGGGATCGTACCACCGTGCACGGCGATCATGTTAAACGAGCCGTGCAGCGCCACCGCGAGGATGAACGCTCCCACGATCCACCAGCCACGCGTACGCTTGTCGGCGCGGAATCGGGCATGGCCCAAGAGGAACCCGGCGAGGGCATCGAACAGTATGTGTCCAGGGAAGGCGCGTGCCATCACCAATACCCGCAGCGCGCGATGAAACTGCCCGATGTCTCCTGCTTCCCACACCGAATAGGTGCCGGAGAAGAGGTATGAGAAATCCTCATAGATCCCGAATCCAACTCCAAGGATGCCAAAGTAGATGGCAAGATCGAGTGGTTCAGCCAGATCTGGGAACGAGAATCGCCATATCGTCAGCGCCATCAACGCGAACTTCACCCCTTCCTCGATCGTCCCCGCGCTGACAAATGACGCAAACAGGGAAGATCCCTCCGGCAGTGATGCGAAGTGCTTGATGAGAATCACGGGGATCACCGCGAGCATCCCGACGACGAATGAGATGGTTACCCTCGATGCGGGGAGCCGGCGCAGGGGATTGCTGCGGTAGAGGAGAAAGATGTAGGCCAGGGACAGCCCCGACGCCAGATAAATCGCTTGGACGAATAGGTTCATCGTGAGCCGATCTTAGGCCGACCGCGCCTTTCGATCAATGGAAGAAGTGAAGGATGTAGTTGTAGTAGAAGAAGAAGACAGGCAGCGCGAAGAGGAGGCCGTCGATGCGATCGAGTGCCCCTCCGTGCCCGGGGAGGAAGGTTCCGGAGTCCTTCACCTCTGCCGCGCGTTTCAGCTTCGACTCGAACACATCCCCCAACTGTGCAGCCCCGGCCACTATGATGGACGAGGCGACGATGTGCGGGAACCCCTCCCAGAAGGCGAATTCCCGCCATACGGGTGAGAAGGTAGCCCCCACGAGCGCGCCGAGAATGGTGAACAGAAGCCCACCGATTATCCCCTCCCACGTCTTCTTCGGGCTGACGTTGGGAAACGCCTGGTGCCGGCCAAATACGCTTCCGATGATGTAGGCGCCGCTATCATACCCCCACACCATGAGGAGGATGATCAACGCGTTTGATGCGCCGACCGCGGGGCGATCACCGCCGCTGATGTATATTTGATAGAAGAAGGCGAGAAGCCATGGGATGTAGAGCAGTCCGAATACCCCGGCGATCGCCTTCAGAAACCCGTCGCGATGCGGTAGGCTGCCAAGGTAGCGTAACACCTGATAGGCGATGGCCAGCAGGAGCGCTACGATGCTGTAGCGGCCGTTGAAGATCACCGTAGCGAACACAAGAATGGGGATCCAAATGAGGAATTCGGGCGCGGCAATCGGTATTTGCAGCCGTTTCATCAGTTGCAAGTACTCCACCCCGGCCGGATAGGCGACGAACAGGATGAGAATCCCGACGATCCACTGTACGTCGAAACGCGTACCGAGGTAGAGCGTGCCGAACACGATTCCGCCGGCAACGATGGCGCTAAACAGTCGCCTCGTCAGATTGGCTGCGTTGATCACTCTGCCTCCTTCACCGCGCCGTAACGGCGTTCGCGGTCCTGATACTGCGCAATCGCCCCCACAAGTTCGTTGGGGCCGAAGTCCGGCCACAGTGTATCAGTGAAGTAGAGCTCAGTGTAGGCCGCCTGCCATAGCAGGAAGTTCGATAGGCGCATCTCGCCGCTGGTGCGGATGATCAGATCCGGATCGGGGATCTGCGCCGTGTACAGGAAGGAGGCTATCGTGTGCTCGTCGATCTGGGCGGGATCAACCTCGCCTGAGTGCACCCGCTCGGCGATCTGACGGCAGGCGCGAACGATCTCCTGGCGCGCACCGTAGTTGAGGGCGATGTTCAGCACAAGACGGGAGTTCTCCGCTGTCTCATCGACGGCGTCACTGACCCTTTGCCGCAGCTTGTCGGGCAGGGGCGTCAGATCACCCGACACGATGACGCGCACGCCTTCGCGCTCAAACTCCGCCAGTTTCTCGGTGATGAATTTATCGAGAAGATCCATGATAAAATCGATCTCCGTGGTCGGCCGCGCCCAATTCTCCGTGGAGAAGGCAAACAGTGTGAGGTAAGGAAGCCCAAGGTCCCTGCCGGCGAAGCGTATCAAGCGCTCGGCAGTCTGTACCCCCGCCTGGTGGCCGGCCGTACGGGGGAGATCTCGTTTCTTCGCCCAGCGGCCGTTTCCATCCATGATCACCCCTACATGCTGGGGCAATCCCCTTTTCGTGATAAGCTCAATCGTTGCCGTCATGTCTGGCTGCAAGAGTAATCCGTCTCCATAAATCGCTTCAAATTTGCCTTCTACGGTAGGCTATTCTACCACAAAAGGCGAGCGATCGGGACACGGAGATGGGGAGACGCGGAGACGCGGTGCGATGTCTACACTCAACTTGACTGTCTGTCCAGCAAGAGCGGGCGCGCTTCACGCACGATTGTCAGGGAGCCAGTGATGAGGAGCGCGTCGTCTGGATCAAGGCCGGCGCGTGCGGTGGATAGCCCATCGATGACCGAACCAGTTTCGACGTGGGGCACAGAGAGTCTCGTGGCGACTACCGCCAGGTGTTTTGGCTCCAGCGCCCGCGGGCTGTCCGAGCGGGTGAGCGTTACCCGCGAAAAGAGAGGGAACAACGTGCTCGCTATCAGTTCGTAGTCCTTGTCCGCGAGGACCCCAAACAGGAGGCACCGTTTCTCCCAGGGCGGAAAGAGGGTTTCTATCTCCCTTGCCAGGGCAATCGCAGCGGGAGGGTTGTGCGCTCCGTCGAGGACGATCAGCGGCTCGCGATTCATCACTTCGAACCGGCCGGGCCACAGTGTCGTGGCAAGCCCGGAAGAGATGGCATCATTCGTTATGGCCAAGCCTTCGTTTCTCAGCTCTTTGATCGCGGCAAGGACAAGGCGCAGGTTCTCCTCTTGGTAGGATGCGATGAGTGGGATCTTCACCGTCCTTGGAAGAGAAGACGCGATGACACTGTACGATGCATATTCCCAATTGAAGGTCGATCTTTTAAGGTCGATGCCGAATGCGCTAATGAGCGGTGCATGCACTCGCGCGCACTCCGCGCGCGCGGCGCGCTCTGCCTGCGGAGACAGGTCACCGATTATGAGTGGAACGTCCTCCTTGGCGATCCCCGCCTTCTCCCAGGCGATCTTCTCGATCGTGTTCCCGAGGAGGGCCGTGTGGTCCATCCCCACGGTGGTTAGTATCGTCAGCATCGGTTGCACGACGTTCGTCGCGTCGTACCGGCCTCCGAGGCCGACCTCGACCACCGCCAGATCGACCTTGCGTGCGGCGAAGTGTGCAAAGGCAACCGCCGTCAGAACTTCAAATAGGGTTGGTGGATCATCCGCGCCGTTAAGTAGTGGAAGGATCCGCTCGACTTCTCGCGCGAACTCTTCCTTGCTGATCCACTCTCCATCCACGCAAATCCGATCGCGAAAGTCGATTAGATCGGGGGACGTGAACCGCCCAACGCGGTAGCCGGCATGCGTAAGGACGCTTGCGAGCATGGCGACGACGGACCCCTTCCCGTTGGTACCGGCGACGTGAATAGCCGGGAACGCGTGTTCCGGGTGGTCGAAATGAGAGAGAAGGCGATTGACACGATCGAGACCCGGCTTGACTTCCAGGGACGGTAGCCCCTCCAAGGCGCGACGGGCCTCGATGTAGTCCAAGCTATACCTCCAGAGAGGTCAGGTTTGCTCGCAGACGCGCGGCCTTTGCAATGAACTCCTGCTCCTTTTCCCGCTCCTTCTCCACCACTTCAGCGGGAGCGTGGCCGAGGAACGAATCGTTTGCGAGGTTTTTTCGCGTGCGGTTAAGGTCTGATTCCACCTGTGCGAGGTCCTTTGCGATCCGGTCCTTCTCGGCGTCGATGTCAATCAGGTCGGCGAGTGGGACGTACAGGTCAGCTCCGGTGATCACCTGACGCGCCGACCCTGCCGGCGCGCTGATATCAGGTGCTACTCGCCACTCGTTTGCTCCACACAGAGTGCACAGTGCTCCTTGAAGCTCGCCAATAATGGCTGTCAGCTTCGGATCGTGCGTACGCACGATGACCTTTAGCTTAGCGTTCTGCGGAACTGAGAGCTCAGCGCGGATCGCTCGCACTGCCCGCACCGCTTCCTGGAAGACCTCCATCTGCGCCTCGGCCTCCGGATCGCGCGCACCTGCCTGCGGGAAGGGGGCGACGCAGATGGATTCTGGTTCTTCATCTAGTGAGCGCCAGATCTCCTCGCTGATGAACGGGACGAACGGATGCAGGAGCTTGAGGATCTC
>CAZRQM010000008.1:7219-18399 GCA_964602385.1 uncultured Thermotogae bacterium
GAGCCTCACCGAGGCAAGCCTCTCCTTGGCCATCTCCAGATACCAGTCGCAGAAGTCGTGCCAGACAAACGCGTACAGTGCCTCCACGGCAAGGTTGAAGTTGTAGTCCTCCAGGTTATCGCGGATCGATTTGACCGTCGCTGAAAGGCGGGAGAGGATGAATCGGTCCTCGAGTGCAGTCACATTCTTCGGAAGGTCGGGCCGCTCGTCGCCCAGGTTCATGAGGACGAAGCGCGCCATGTTCCACACCTTGTTCAGGAAATTGCGGCTCGCCTCGATGTCACGCATCGCCACCCGCATCCCCCGTCCCTTGGAGGAGGACTGGGCGAGTGTGAATCGCAGGGCATCCATCCCGTATGATTCCCTTACCTCCAAGGGGTCGATGATGTTCCCCTTCGATGAGCTCATCTTCATCCCGTTTTCGTCTTCGATGAGAGGGGTGAAGTACACCTGGCGGAACGGGACCTTGCCCATGAAATGGAGTCCCATCACGATCATTCTCGCTACCCAGAAGAAGATGATGTCGAACCCCGTGATCAACAGCGAAGTCGGGTAGAAGTAATCCAGTTCCGGCGTCTTATCCGGCCAGCCCATGACCGAGAACGGGAACAGGGCCGAACTGAACCATGTGTCGAGCACGTCGGAGTCCTGCCGGAGGTTCGTGCTGCCACATGCAGGACATGATGTCGGAGCATCGCGGGCGACGATCATCTTGCCGCAGTCATCGCAATACCAAACGGGTATCTGGTGCCCCCACCACAGTTGGCGAGAGATGCACCAATCCTGGATGTTCTCCATCCAGTCGAAGTAGAGACGCTTCCAGCGCTTGGGGACGAACTCGACTTCGTCGGTTCGCACGGCCTCGATCGCCGGTGCTGCCAACTCCTTCATCTTCATGAACCATTGCTTGGAAATCAGCGGTTCGACCATGGTGTCGCACCGTTGACAGTGTCCCACCGCATGCGGGTAGGGAACGATCTTCTCCAGAAGCCCCTTCTCCTCGAGCTTGCTCACTACGGCGCTTCGCGCCTCCTCGCGGGTCATTCCGGCAAACGGGCCGCCGTTCTCGTTGATTGTGCCGTTGCTGTTGAGGATGTTCAGCGATTGTAAGGCGTTCCGATTGCCGATCTCGAAGTCAATCGGATCGTGCGCCGGTGTGATCTTTAGGATGCCGGTACCGAATTCGGGATCGACCTCGTCTGCACCGACGATCGGCAGCTCTCGCCCCAGGAGCGGCAGGATCGCCGTCTTGCCGATGAGATGTTTGTAACGTTCATCGTTTGGATTCACCGCCACGCCTGTGTCGCCGAGCATCGTCTCCGGACGGGTTGTGGCGATCACGATCTGCTCGCCGTCTTGCAGCGGATAGCGGACGTAGTAGAGGTTCCCCTCCACTTCGTGATGCTCCACCTCGATGTCCGACAGAGCGGTCTCGCAGCGGGGACACCAGTTGATCATCCGCTCACCGCGATAGATCTTCCCCTCTTCGTAGAGAGAAACGAAGACCTCGCGGACGGCCCGCGACAGCCCTTCATCGAGGGTGAACCGTTCGCGTCGCCAGTCGGGCGACGTCCCCAAGGCGCGCATCTGCATTTGAATGTGATCACCGTATTGGTCTTTCCATTTCCAGACCCGGTCAACGAACGCCTCCCGCCCCAAGTCGTACCGAGTCAATCCTTTTTTTGCCAATGCTCGCTCGACGACGTTTTGGGTGGCGATCCCGGCGTGATCCATGCCCGGGAACCAACAGGCGATGTAGCCGTCCATCCGCTTGTAGCGGATGATGATGTCGTGCAGCGTGTACTGAAGGGCATTGCCGATGTGCATTGCCGATGTGATGTTCGGTGGCGGGATCACCATGGAGAAGTGCCTGTCGTTGCTTCTATCGATCTCGGCATGGAAATAGCCCTTCTCTTCCCAGAAATTGTACAGTCGCTCTTCTACCTGGGAAGGTTGATAACGCTTAGAAAGCTCCATGATTCTCCTTGTCTAGAAACAGGCACGCATTGTGCCTGCTAGCACCAGCTCGCGATTGAGAGCGAGTAGTCGTGCAGCTCATCTCGAGAGAAGAACAGGGCAAGCTCCTGCTCGGCAGAGGCAGCGGAATCAGAGCCGTGCACAATATTCCTGGTCAGATTGAGCCCGAAATCTCCCCGGATTGTCCCCGGCATTGCCATTTGTGGGTTCGTAACTCCCATCAAGACGCGCACGACCTCAACCGCATTCTCCCCCTCGATCGCCATGGCGACGATAGGGGAAGACGTGATGAACGAGAGCAGTTCCGAGAAGAATGGCTTCTCGACGTGCTCCTGATAGTGCTTGCGGGCAAGCGCCTCGTCGATCTGCATCATCTTCAGGCCGGCGACCTTGAACCCCTTGTCTTCGAAACGGGAGATGATTCGTCCCACTAATCCTCTCTGTACGGCATCGGGCTTGCATAAGACCAGCGTACGTTGCACACGCATCGGTGAAACCTCCTACGGACTTCTGATATACCGCCGCCCTTCGATCTGCTCAATGAAACCCTGCATCTGCAGCATGAGGAGGATCTGCGCGGCACGTGTGGGCGATAGGCCCACGCGAGAAATGATATCGTCAATGTGGAGCGGTTCAAGGCCGATGAGATCGTAGACGAGCCGCTCCTCCGGCGACAGCGGTATCCCACGCAGTTGCATCGTCTGCGATGAGGGTTTGCTGAGCGCGGCCAGGTCGGGAAACTCGAATACAACGTCGTCCACGCAGGTGACGAGCTTAGCCCCGTCCTTGATCAGCGCATTCGTCCCGGCGCTTGCCGTGCTGGTGGCGTTCCCCGGAACAGCGAACACTTCCCGCCCCTGTTCCATGGCGAGGCGGGCGGTGATCAGCGCGCCGCTGCGCTGCGGTGCCTCTACGACAATCACCCCGCGCGATAGTCCGGAGATGATGCGGTTCCTCTGGGGGAAGGTCCACTTTGACGGCGGCGTGGTGAGGGGATACTCGCTCACCAAACTCCCTCCCTGCTCGCAGATCTGCCCCGCGAGGCGTGTGTTGCTCGCTGGATAGATGTTTGCTAGCCCCGAGCCGAGAACGGCGATCGTGCGGCCGTTCTCCAGCGCGCCCTTGTGTGCGGCGGTATCGATCCCAATCGCCAGTCCGCTGACAATCGTCAGGCCCAGTGTGGCCAGGCCCTGCGCCAGCGAGCTTGCCATCATCCGCCCGTAGCGGCTTGATCTGCGCGTTCCCACGATTGCCAACGTCCGTGTGGTGTCGATCCGCGGCTCGCCCCGCAGGTAGAGGACAGCAGATGGGTTCTCGATCTGACGCAACAGTGGCGGGTAGTCCTCATCGAGGAGCGTGAGGATACTCACGTGGAGCGCTCGGGCTCGCTCGAGCTCGTTATCGAGCGCCTCTTCGCTTCGCTCGGCGACTACCTTTGTGGCGGTTTCAGCGCTGAATCCGGGTAGAGAGGAGAGTGCTCCCTGAGGTGCGCGCCACATCTCCTCCGGTGAGGAGAAGTGGTCGAGGAGGATCGTCATCCTCCTTGGTGTCAGCTCCGGTATCAGATTCAACCCGATAAGGTACTCACGTCCCGATCTGTCCATAGATACCCAGGATAGAGCAACAGGGTGCATCTGACAAGGGCCGCTCTTATCGCTAGTCCTCATAGTGGTTGTAGAGCACCCCGAATTTCACTAACATCTATCGCCGGTGGTGCATATGCCCTTTTATCTATTCGTCTTTGCGTGTGTGGAGATTGTCGTTCTCGTTAAGCTCGGTCAGGGCATCGGTGGCGGAGCGGTCCTCGGTGAGGTCTTATTGAGCGGCGTTCTCGGCATGATCATCCTTCAGCTCAAGGGAAGATTCATCGTCAAGAATGTGGTGATGAGCGTCTTCGTTGGGCGCCTTACCCTGCGCTCGCTCATGCGGCACGAGTTGCTCCCGCTTGTGGCGAGCATCCTGCTCATTGTGCCCGGCATACTGAGCGACATCTTCGCCCTCTATCTCCTCGCTCGCTACGCCTTCCTTCGTCCCCCATCTGCGGCAGGAACGGACGATACGCCAGGCAGCGATGGAACGATCGACGTGGAGTACAAGGTCCACGACGACGAGCCGCGAACATAGACGGCGAGCATGAGCAGGTAAACGACGATTCCCCCGATCCAGATTCCTGTCCACGCCGGCACCGAGAGCAGGCTTCCCGGTATGCTGGAGATTCCATTGACACAGACGATGAGCCAGTGCAAGACGAGCTGCAGCCCTCTTGCTGCCCAGGGAGCAAGAGGAGTCCAAGAGACGAGGAGCAGGATCCCTCCACCCCACAGTGCAAGAGTGGCCAGCGGGATGGCGACGAGACTCGCGATGAGTGCGAATGGGTAGAGGGCGAGAAAATGATAGGCGAGGAAGGGCGCCGTCCCCGCCTGCGCCGTACCTGATACAATAACGATGAGGAGTGGGTAGGAGACGAGGGCCGCGGGGAGCGGGGCGCGCTTCGCAAGATCCCGTATCCTCTGCTGCACGCGAAATCCTGGATCGAACAGGAAGAGGATTGCTCCCGTAGCTGCGAAGCTCAGTTGGAACCCCACGTCCCACAGAGCGGTCGGGCGGATCGCAAGAAGGACCAACCCCGCCGCGGCGAGGCCGGAATACGAGCTTACCCAGCGCCTGAGGATCAACCCGCAGTCGGCAAGGACGCTCCCCAAAGCGAGGAAGGAGAACAATAGTGCGGCACGTACCAAGCTGACGCGCGGCCCGACGATCCACAGGATGAACAGGACGGCAATCCCCACCAGCGGATACGTGATTCGCGGACGCAGCCCGAACAGGCGCAGCAGAAACCACAGCGCGGCGAGGAAGATCCCCAGGTGCAATCCCGAGACGGCGAGTAGGTGCATCAAGCCGGCACGACGGAAGGAGTCTTCAACCTCTGTTGACATCATCCCCTTCTCACCGAACAGCAGCCCGTGTGCCAACCCCGCCTCCTCGCGCGGCAACAGCGCATCGACATGGGAAAGAAGACGCTGCCTGATCTGATCTCCGAGGCGCATGACACGACTTCCCGCCACTCCCAACGGGTGCACGTCGCTCGGTGAGTCAACGATCATCGTGGCGAAGATCCCCTGCCGGGCCAGGTACCCGCGGTAATCGAAGTCATCGAAATTCTCCGGCGCCTTCCCCGAGCCCGTAATCCGCACGCGATCCCCATACAGAAGCGACGGTGGGTCCTCTCCCTTCCAGAAGAGCGTGACGGATACCTTGGATGTTATCTGATCTGGCGCGAGGATGAACATCGTGTGGTCGGATCTGCCCTCGGGGTAGGAGACGATCGTTCCCGTAATCTCTCGGAGATTGTCTGCTTGTTTGTAGAGCGATTCCGAGATCACGGGGAGCGACTGATAGCGAAGCGCGCCGAGGAGAGCAACGCTGATCAGAAGTCCTACGAGCAGCCCTCTTTTCCAGCGGCTCAAGGCGAGGAAGGCGATCGTCACAGCAACGCACGCAAACCACAACAGGAGACGGTGTTGCGGCAAGACCGATCCGACACCGATCCCGGCAGCAAATGATAGGCTGATACCGATCACTGAATACCTCATTGGCTAAGAGATGATAACCACAGGAACATACCGATTGCTAATCTCCCTGGCAGGAGCTATAATGACGATGGTTCTTTGACATGGGGGTGTATGGATTCGACGGAGTTACCAAAGAAAGGCTGCAAGCGGAGCGTTTGCTATCTCCTTAAACTGGCGAAAAAAACAACAATTGCGAACACAACAACTGCGAATTACGCATTCGCTGCTCCTTCTCTAAACTAGAGAAGGCCGTCTGATGGAGCTTCCCGCGGGCTTCACTCGGGCGTCAACTTAGCGGGTATATCGCACTTTGCGCTTCCCATTGCGCGATGAACCTTAGGAAGCTTTGGGTGAGCAATCCTGGCCGTGGGAGGGTTCTCTCCGAGATTAAAACACGACTCTAAGCTTGTAGATGCTGACCAGCGGTACCTTCGGACGCGGGTTCGACTCCCGCCACCTCCACCAGAACCAGTAAACGCCGTCCTCATCTGCATCTCGGCCCGATTACTACGACAGACCTAAGGTCCATGAATGGAGAACTGCGGAGAGCAGGGTCATCCATATCGGTTTTGACATCGTCTTTGAACCGATTGGTGGAGTGAAGATCAGACCGCAATGCGCGTCGGATCAGTCTACTTGATGTTACCCTCGGAATCCGTTCTGATGAACCAGAGGTCGTCGTCATTCAGATACCAGGCTTGGTTTGACGTTGCACCACCAGAAGTGGTGCCAACGATGATGAATCCCCCATCAATGGAAACGACAACACTCTCCACACTACTTGCGATGCTATCTCCGAGATCTCGATTCCAAATCTCTTTCCCTTCGGCATCTACGCGCATCAGGCAAATGCGATCCTCACACTCACCAACAATCACAAGGCCATTGTCAGAGGTCAGTTGCGCATCGGAGGCTCGTGAGTGTCCGCGTTCACCGAAGGTCTTGTACCAGAGCCAGTCGCCATCTGAGTCAATGCGAAGAAGCCAGATGCTCTGATCTGCGGCACCATAGGACTGTGTCGACCCCACTACGAAGTAACCTCCGTCAGGAGTCTGCTGCACTGAGGAGCCTCGATCGTCTCCATCTCCGCCATACAACTTGCTCCAGACAACCTCGCCCTCTTTGGTGGTCTTGATCAGCCAGCCAGACGAAGTCTCCTCCGTATACGCTGTACCGAGCACAATCAGGCTACCATCTGCGATCTCTCTAAAGTCCTGAGCAGCCGCAGAGAACCATCGGAAGTCCCTCCTCCATACCATGTTCCCTTGGGCATCGTACTTGACGAGAAGCATATTCTCAGCTCCTTCACCTAGGAGCACGAACCCACCGTCTTGCGTCTCCACAACAGCTTGTGCGTAATCGAAACCATCGCCACCAATGATCCTGTCCCAGTTGGGATTCCCTCTGCTATCCGTCCTAATCATCCACATGTCGCTTCCCCAGGCATCCTCCCGAGCGCCCCATACCGTTGCTGTGATCACCAAGCCCCCGTCCCTAGCCACCATGACATGATCGGCTCTTGCGCTTGTATCTGCGCCCATATCGAAGATCCTTTCCCACTGCGTATTCCCATTCCTATCAAGCTTTAGCAACCTCACTACAGACCGATCCTCACCATGTGGCTGTGTTGAGCCAACCAGCACATACCCGCCATCGAGAGCTTCCAACCCGAAGGCACCTGAGTCGTCTCCGTCCACCCCAATGACTCTTGTAATCTGGGTTGAGCGGTCTCTGCTGAAGTACTGGAATACATGGCTCACAGTCCCATCCTGATACCCCGGGGCGCTCGCCCTGACATGGAAAGCGTAGTTCCCATCTGCCACAAACAGGCTCTCAGGATTCAGTGTGACTGTGAACCATCTTGAATCCACCGATGTGCTGCCAAGGTCGAGTTTTCTTCCATCGGGCAGCTGGAGAGAGAAGGATGCCTTGTTACAGACTGGAGTGCACTCCACAGTTATTAGGACCTCTTCATCATCCTGATACACGGGGAAAGGCCCACCAGCAGAAGAACGCGTCCCTGTCGTTGTCATCACAGTTGCCTCTCGGACCTTTACGATTGGCTGTGACAGTACTTCAACTGTCCGAACGGCCCGTAGGGCAACCTCCCCGTGATCGATTTTGTAGATCACTTCATAGGTTCCGGGGCTTGACGTGTCAACTGAGTTGGTCGTGATCATCATGTCCGTTGTGATGTCTTCGTTCGCACGCATGGAATAGAACCTAGCGCCTAGATCTTCGTACTCCGCTCCAACGGGGAGATAAATCAACCTCTCTCCATTCAGCACAATCTCAACCAGCGGCATTTCTATGGAGTAAGCAACCATCGGGAGAGATTCCGCCCCTGGATCGGTCTCAAAGGCTCTCACAAGCAACGGTGGAATTACGGTTGAAGGCCTCCCTTGCAGTGCCTCAAGTTCTGAACTGCTCTGCCTGTAACTGGAGTACCAATAATCAACCTCTTTAGATAGCCTCGATACCTGAGGTAGCACTATGAGCAAGCAGATCGCGGCGGCCGCTGCTGTGGAAAGAGCCGTGGCGTAGCCCCACCACGGCCTTCTGCTTCGCCCGCGCGGTGTTATGCGAGTTCTCTGTCGCCGCGAGACCCTCAGTTTTTCAGTGCGAGATTCTAGAAAGACCGGAAGGCTTGACACATGTTTCATTCCTTTCATCTCGTTGGTTTCACTTCGCAACACTCCCGACATCTCGCGGAATCGAGCAGCGCAGCGCGAACACAAAGCTAAATGACTGTGAACCTGCGTACGTACATGGGGGTTAATCTGGCCGTCGAACAATCCTAGCATGATTTCTGGCGACGGATGCTGTGTATAGGGAATTGGTCTTGTATCAGTTTGGCAGATCGACTGCGCTAGCTTCTCAAAACCGCTCATGTCTTCGTCATGCAGATGCATCTGATACCTCGAAGGGACCACCGGTATCTTCGCCAAAGGTCCATTTCCATTGACTCACGCATTCGTCGCGCAGGAGACTCAAGACGCGGCGTTTGGCTGAGTAGTCGTCTGGGCTAGCCCCGACTATTCCGGCGGCGTCCCGCCAGGACAATTGCGTACCGACAATCTCGTATAAGTGAGGCATGCCGTTGTGCCCCAATTGCCACGAGTGAGTGCGATTGTCACTGGGTCCACCACTGAACCACGTTAGGATTGCGGCCTTAAGATTCCGCTTCATAGCATTGGAAGCAGTCTGGGAAACAGCAGCACATGCTTTCAGAAGAACGAGAGCTTTCTTGTCCTCGTATTCACCAGCCCGCGTGAAGGCAAGGAATGCCTCGTCCAAGTCCGCGCCATCAGCAGGGTCATTATGAAGAAGGCTGTCCCAGAATTGCAGCCGCAACTCCTGCATTTCGTACTTCATCTCAGTGCTCAACTCGTTACACCCACCAATTGCAGGAGCGCCTCATCCTCCTGCTGTTCAGAGTCGACAAACGAGGTGATCCGCGCGTCAGATGAATAGGGCGTGATAGATCCGATGTAATCCTTGGCTTTGTCATATTCGGCATCACTGAAGTGAGCGACCAACTCGACAAGTGCCTTTCTTGGAGGAGATTTGCTGATTGCTCTACATTGACCCGGGAGGAATTCCTCGAAGAAGTAGTCCACGACATGATAGATACGCTTGTAAACATCTTGGAACAGCGAAGTGCCACATTTTGCCAAGAGCATGCGCTCAACTTGTACCCATAAGCGTTGCTTGACGCGAGCTATGTGCTTGATCTTGGTTGTATCCTTCTTGGCCTCGCATAGAGACCGAAGAAGCTCCGCGACGCTGTCTCTCGGAATTAGGCCGAGTTCCTGGGCATTCTTGATTACCAGGTGATGAATGACCCCGGACAGGTAGGCTCGGAATTCTTGCTTGATTCTTCCACTCTTCAGGTCCTTGATGTACTTCCCTACAAGCCCATCAAGCAGCGCAATCCATGTATCCGTCAGAGTGTTCTCGTACATCTCAAACTTGCGAGTAGAAAGAATTTGCTCCGCCCTGGTTGGATCAAAGCGGTACTCGACAAACCCCAACCGCCAAAGGTGGAGTACAAGCAGGCGCCGTATGTCGTCACCAAAGCGCTTCTCGAACCCAAGAGCCCTTTCATCAGACCACTCTTGAGCAGCCAATCCTTCCAAGTAATCAACCGCTTCTTGAGAATTCACTTGACTAATCCAGCAAATTGTAGCCGCAGAGCAGCGCATGAGCAAGAACGCTCTGCTAGGTTCCGCAGTTTCCCCGGCACAAGAGGAATGAAACCAAAAGGAGGTTCGATGATGGGATTCATCAAAGCGGTTGTAGGATTCGCAATAGCGGTCTAGTAGTAAGGGTTGCGATAGTGCTCCTGGTAAGCACGGCCATCTAGAAGGTACGTACAAAGGAGGCAGCGATATGTGGGGCTACAACAAGAGTCAAGAATACGGGGAAAGGGCATTAGCAAACCAGAGGTTCCACGAGAATCAAGCCGCACGATACTCGGAGCGAGCTGGGCAAGCAAAGACGGCAGAAGAATGGAAGCAAATGATGGATCGAGGGCGCCGAGCAATCGAGAAGGCCGACTACTGGGAAGCAGAACGAATGTAGCTCACCAAGATAGACAGGAGGAATCGAATGACCAAACTATGGAATAGCCCGCTGAGCCGGGGAGCAAACTACTACCTGCGAATGAAGACTGTTCAGAACAGCAGAAGGCAAGTCTACGGTACAAGCAGCCCTCAAGGCTACCAGCCATCCAGTGGGTACTCAATCCCATCACGCCCTCCTCTTCCGAAGAACCATCCTGTCTACCAGGCATGGGCTCGTGGAGAGTTAAACGACCACTAGGAGCTGGCTACATGGGGGCAGAGGCTCTAACTCTGCCCCCGTTTCTATGTGAGAGAGGAATCCATGAACTGCATCCGAAGGGGAAGAGGCTGCAATCTCGCTACGCGAACTATCTCCTCGTGTTGACTATTCGGAGATATGTCAACCTTAATCTCTGCTAACAAAAGCAACCCCCGGCTCTGCCTTTGCTATGAGGAGATGGTGATAATTGGACACCCACTCCTTCGATTGCCGGCATCTTGGAGTGGGCTTCATGAGGCCATTTTAGGCCCAGGAGCACGTCAGAACGAAGGTTCTCCAATCGTTCACCCAGGCTCCACCAGTACTTATGCCTATGGAATTCTGTGTGGTTCCTTGTCATTTCAAGTGGGTAACTAAAGCGAAATGATCAAGCGCCGAGACTCTCACAGAGGTGCAGGACTGGTTCACCACGAAGGACACGAAAGGGGTGTAGTAGCCAGCATTGTTTGCCACAACCCCTGAGGTGCCAGTGCACAGCAAGTTGCCGCATTTGACAACCCATCGAGTTCCATTCTTCGTGTCCTTCGTGCTCTTCGTGGTGAATTCTCTCTGACCTCCGGTCTTGCTTCGCAACCGGCATGTGTCCTGTGCGAACCTAAATCAGAAGCCACTACCCACTCGAAACGACAAGGAGCCTTCTCTATCGACCGCGATCGTTCCTTCCCCTTATTGTCCAATAGACCGCTTTAGGATCCATGTTGATACGCGTGTAGTTGACAGTTGCCCGAGCTGGATCTAAAATATAGATGCTGTTGGTGATCTTGCAGTAGTTTAAGCTTGGGATGT
>CAZRQM010000009.1:0-3637 GCA_964602385.1 uncultured Thermotogae bacterium
CGCCATTACCGCCTTCTGTGCGTGCATCCGGTTCTCCGCCTGGTCGAAGATCGCGCTTCCCTTACTGCGCGAGGCGGCATAGGTAATCTCCTCATCGTAGTGGGCGGGCAGGCAGTGCATCACAAGCGCCTCCGAGTCGGCGAGCCTAAGGAGATCTTCATCCACGGTGAATGAAGCGAAGGCATGCTTCTTCTGTTCGGCCTGCGCTTCCTGGCCCATGCTCGCCCAGACATCGGTGTACAGGACATCGGCTCCCATTGCTGCCTCTTTGGGATCGTGCATGATCTCCACACTTCCGCCGATCGCAAGAGCTGCCTGCACAACCTCCTCATTCGGCTCGTACCCTTTAGGACAGGCAATGCGGAAGTTCATCCCCACCTTAGCACAGCCGTTGATCAGGGAATGGGCGACGTTGTTTCCGTCACCAACGAACGTGAGGGTTAGTCCAGCGAGTTGCCGCTTCTTCTCCATGATCGTCAGCAAGTCGCCCAGGATCTGGCAAGGGTGGTAGCGATCGCAGAGAGCGTTAATCACCGGCACGTCCGCGTACTTAGCCAGATCGAGGATCGTTTGATGCTCGAAGACGCGGGCCATGATCCCATCGACGTATCCGGAGAGGACGATGGCGATGTCCTCGGTTGTCTCGCGTTTCCCGAGCTTGATGTCATCAGGGCCGAGGTAGATCGCATTGCCTCCCAACTGATACATCCCGTTCTCAAACGAGACGCGCGTACGCAGCGATGGCTTCTGGAAGATCATCGCCAGCGTCTTCCCCGCGAGGACATCGTGCTTCACCCCAGCGCGGTGTTCAAGCTTCAAGTTGCGTGCCGTCTCCAGGATCTCGTAGATCTCCTCGGTCGTGAGATAGGACAGGGCAACAAGGTCCTTTGCGTTCATCTATTGTGGCCTCCTGTATCGCATGATTGATGTACCGACAACATCTGACAAGAAGAGTGTCCCAAGTGAATACCTCGCATCATGAACATTCTCCCCTCCTTGACTAGCAAGGCGAATGATAGCCGATCGAGGATTGGCAGCCAAGACGACGAAAACATGTTCTGAGCTGCAACACTCCAGGCTAGCGTTTGATGCGAATGGAGTAGATCCCAAGGCGGTTGGCGCCGAGAATGTCGGTGAACAGGCGATCGCCGATCATCACTGCTTGCTTCGGTGAGATACCGAGCTGAGCAAGGATGTCCAAGAATCCACTCTTTCTGGGTTTTCCCGCGCGGTAGCGAAGCGGATAGTTCTTCGCTAAGTCCACGATCACCTGATCCTTAGTGCCAATTCGACGATTGGTGAGGATTCCAACGCGAAACCCCATCTTTGTGAGATCATTGAGGAGCAATGTCACCTTTGGCGCAAGCT
The DNA here is from genome assembly GCA_964602385.1 of uncultured Thermotogae bacterium. GTDB lineage: Bacteria > Bipolaricaulota > Bipolaricaulia > UBA7950 > UBA9294 > M55B144. Next base: position 1,369 of record CAZRQM010000009.1, read on the forward strand.
GTGCTGGACGCCTACCACCAAGCGTATTGTCGAGATCAAACAGGATGGCCCGCTTCCCGAGGCGATAGAGCTTCTCGTAATCGACATCGAGGATCGAGCGAACCTCTTCACGCGGCCGTAGAAGGTTCATCGTCCTCTCCACGGAAGAACTCACCGATCTCCGCCTCCCGGCGCAGGTGTTCCATCACTTCTTCGAACTCCTCCTCCATCCCGGGAGCAACGTAGATTTTGAAGAAGACCTTGCCGTCGTGCAGGCGATAGTCACGGCGTGTGTTCGCCAGGCCATCGTAGGCGCTCAGGATAGCGTCGATGAAGTGAATCTCACTCTCGGTCGTGTTAACCCAATACACGCTGGCCTCGCGCATTAGTGCTTCACCTCATTGGGCTTCTCCGAGAAGTGAAGGATCGCCTTGCGAAGCGCGATCTCCGGATCGATCTCCTCCGCCCACGCGTGGGCGATCGCTGAAAGGATCATCCCGCCTGCGCGCACCTCGTTGTTCGAGTAATCGGCCTGCGCGATCTCCCGCGGTGAGGAGGACAGATGCTCGACGAGCTTCCTCGCGGCGAGAAGGGTTGGAAGCTGCGCCTTGCTACGCCCTTCCTTGCTCTTGACCTCGTCCCAGGTGCGGTTGATGGAGTCCGAATCGCTTGGAGCGTCGGCAAAGACGTGTGGGTGGCGACGGATCAGCTTGGAGATGAGGCCGTCGATGACATCCTCGATCGTGAACTCATCGTCCTCGGAAGCAATCTGTGAGTGGAGCAGAACCTGTAGCAGGAGATCCCCCAGTTCATCGGCCAGCTCAATCGGATCGCCGGCATCGATTGCCGCAATGACTTCGTGCGCCTCTTCTAGGACATACGGGCGCAGACTTACATGCGTCTGCGCCCGATCCCATGGGCACCCATCCGGTGCGCGAAGCCTAGCAATCAGTGTAACGAGATCTGAAAATTCCTTACGATCCGTCACTTGACCCTGGCGTCGGCTGCACCGTGTCGCTCCCAGTCTGGGTTGTCTCACTCGGCGTAGGCGTCGGTGGTGTAACGCCCGCCTGCACAAGGAGTTGAGCGACCTCCGCGGCACGATACTCGGGAGCAGCGGAGGCGAGCTTCTGCAGCTTCGTCTTGGCGTTGTCGTCGTCTCCCTGCGCCAGATAGAGTGTTCCCAACTGGAATAGCGCATCGAGGCCGGTATCTGTGAGCGGCTTGTCCTGGCCGACCTGTGCCTGATTAACGTCGACGATCTTGTTGTACAGGTCGATCTTGTCCGCCGCATCAGGCGCATGCTGCAGGGCGCGCGTCAGGTAATCGATCGATGTGTCGTACTCGGTCCGCCATTTGTACGCCTCGGCAATCCCGCGATACGCTTCGAGAGAATCAGGACGCGCGTCGAGGACGGCAGCGTACTGCTTGATCGCTGCACTCCACTTGTATTCACTAGAATAAACGGCGGCCAGTTGCAAGCGCAGGTCCATGTCATCTGGGACAAGCGAGATCAGTGTCACGCCCAACTGCTCCTTCTTCCCTTTGTCGAATGTGCGTGCAAAGGCCAGGCGGTAGTTAGTGATTGCGCCCTCATTGTCTCCCTGCTGAAGCAGCGTCTGTCCAAGACCAGAGTAGGCCTCCGCCTTGTACGGCGAGCGCAGGATGACATGCTGGAAGTTCTGCTTCGCGTTCTCCAGGTCACCACCAGCGAGGTAGGCGTTCCCCAAGCTGACGTACACATCGAGCGAACCACCACGCGAGATCGCCTTGTTGTACTGATCAACTGCTTCCTTTTCATACCCCGACATCTGATCGTTCAGCTCCTTGAGCTGAGCATCCTCATCCAATGTACGGTCCGTCTTGGCGTTGAGCGCATCCCGCGTCGCGGTCGCCGCGGTCAACCGTTCGTAGGCGAGATCCCCCAAACCTATGATCAACTTGATGTTATTTGGGTCTGTCTGTGCGATCTGATCGAGCGTCTTCTGCGCCCCATCGACGTCCTTCAACGCCAGGTAGGCCGAAGCAAGCTTGGTCATGATGCTCACGTCGCCGGTCCGCAGATCGAGGGCAGCCTGGTATTGCTTTGCCGCGCGCTCGTAGTTGCCGCTCTCCATCGCCATGTCTCCCGAACCGATGTAGGCGGGAACATAAGTTGCGTCCTTGCTGATCGCCTCTTGGAACCGCGTGTCCGCCCCCAATGTATCACCACGTTCGGCGAGGAGCTTTCCATAGAGATAGATCGCCGTGGTGCTGTCCGGCGCAAGGGTGAGGACACGCTGCAGGAATG
>CAZRQM010000009.1:3737-14258 GCA_964602385.1 uncultured Thermotogae bacterium
TGGTTTTGACGTCAGCGAGAGACGGGGTATGAGCGTCCTTGTGATCGGTAACCTTGATGATGTGATAACCATACTGGGTCTTCACCGGCTGGCTTATTTCACCGACCTTTATCGAGAAGGCGGCGTCTTCGAACTCCGCCACCATCTGCCCGCGGCCAAAGAAGCCCAGATCACCGCCGTCGTCCTTGCTCCCGGTGTCGGTCGAGTATTCCTTGGCCAGTTCGGCGAAGTCAGCCCCATTGTTCAGTTTATCGAGCACTTCGTTCGCCGTATCAAGATCAGCAACAAGGATGTGCGACGCGCGCACCTGTTCCGACTCTTCATAGCTGGAGATGTTCTTCTCAAAATAGGCTAAGAGGTCATCGTCGGTCGGTTCGATGTTCCCGACGACGGCGGTACGCAACGTGTTGTCGCGCAGCTGCATCTCGATGCTATCGCGCATTTCTTTCTTGAAACCATCTAGGGTTTTCCCCTGCCCCTGAAGGTATGTTGTTAGCTGCTCCTCAGTGATGCTGTTGTTGCTCAACAAATCATTATACTGCTTATCTACCTCGGCATCGACATCCTTGGACGCAACACTGATCTTCATCTGGCTTGCCTGCTGCGCATACAGCACCTCACGAATCAGCTGCTGCACCGCCTGGCTCTCAATCGAGAGCTGGAAGTACGCCCCGCTAGCGCCACTGAAGAGTGAGCTTGGATCCATGCCGAGCTGTTCATAGTACTGGCGATATTGGTTGGAGAGATTCGTCGTCGCGTTATCCAACGCACCGCGCAGGATCTTCGTTCCATTCACCGTTGCCGTTGCGCCAACCTCTTGATCAGTGCTCGATGAGCTCCTAAACGAGCCCGCCTGGTTGAGCCCGATCAGCCCCACCCCACCGATAAGGAAGGCTATGACAATAGACCAGATAATCGTCTTCTTGTGCCGCTCGAAAAATTTATACATCTTCAGTCACTCACTCCTTTAGGCAGAAACTCAAGTTCTGCAGAATGGTACATGGATCGCTTCACCCAAACAAGGGAGGAGAACGATGCCAAAAGCCATGTTCTTCACCGCTCGTCGCAACGGCTGGCGCCTGCGCAACGCAAACTGAACCGTTATTTCGCGCTCTCGGTGAACTGGGTCTGCCGGATTACGTTTACCTTGATCTCCCCCGGGTAGCTAAGCTCTCCCTCGATCGCACGCGCGATATCATAGGCCAGCTTTGCCGCTACGTCGTCGTCTGCCCGCTCCGGCTGCACCATCACTCGCACCTCACGTCCAGCCTGCAGTGCGTACGCCTCCTGTACAGCGGGGAAAGATCGACACAGCTCCTCCAAATCGCGCAACCGCTGGATATAGCGCTCAAACGTCTCCTGTCGCGCTCCGGGGCGGGCCGCGGACAAGGTATCGGCAGCCTGGATGAGAACGTCAAGCACACCGTTCGGCTCGATGTCCTCATGATGCGAGGCAATAGCATGCACAACGTCCGGCCCTTCGCCATAGCGACGCGCAAGATCCGCGCCGATCAAGGCGTGCGGACCATCCACTTCATGGTCAACCGCCTTGCCAATGTCATGCAGCAGACCTGCACGCTTCGCCTTCTTTGCGTCGAGTCCCAACTCATCGGCAAGCATCTTGGCGATGGAACTCACTTCAAGCGAGTGGGCAAGCTGATTTTGTCCGTAGCTCGTACGGTACTTGAGACGACCAAGGAGCGCAGCAAGTTCGGGATGCAGGTCGATACCAAGATCAAACGCCGCCTTTTTCCCTTCCTCCTTGATCTTCTCCGCAAGGCGCGCCTTCGCCCGTTGCACCTTCTCCTCGATCTGCGCCGGGTGAATGCGCCCGTCCTCGATCAATCGGATGAGGGCCATGCGCGCCACTTCGCGCCGTAGCGGATGGAAGCAGGAGAGGACAACCATCTCCGGAGTATCATCGACGAGAAGATCGACGCCGGTGAGGGCTTCGAAGGTCTTGATGTTGCGCCCTTCACGCCCAATGATCCGGCCCTTGAACTCCTCCGACGGGATGGGGACGGAGCTCGTGGTATGTTCCTCCACATACTCTGCCGCGTAACGTTGCACCGCTGTAGCGAGGATCTTTGCGGCGCGCTGTTGAGCTTCCTCTCGTGCTCTGCGCTCGGACTCCTCTATCTTACGGGAGAAGAAGTGTTGTGACTCGCTCTCCACTACCTGCAATAGGTGTTCCCGTGCTTCGTCACGGCTCCAGCCAGAGACCCGTTCCAACTGCGCCCTCGCCTCGTCCAGAAGCTCGCCCCCTTCCTTCTTCAGAAGCTCAACTTCGTCCTCATCCTTGCGTAGGGAGTCCTCGATCTGCTCCAGGTAGTTTGACTTCTTCCCGAGCCGATCCTCACGTTGGAGTATGCGCTCCTCCATGCGGGAGAACTCCTCCTCGCGGCGCTTGCTGCGATCTTCGAGTTCATCACGCAGCTTCTGGATCTCACGCTGTCCCTCCAGAAGCGTGGCCGCCTTCAGCCGCTCTACCTCTTCGTGCGCCTGCTGCAGATACTCCTCTTCCTTGCGTCGCCGCGGTATGCTTCCGATAAGATACCCAGCCGCGACTCCGGCAATGATGCACAGGCCTAGCCCTATGTAACCTAGTAAACCCATCATTTCCCGTCCTTTGTACCCCTGCCACTACCAAAATAACCACTCATTATACCCGTTTTTCTCCCGTGATATGTAGGACGGCCGGGAGGAAGACTAGGCTGAACAAGAGGGTGAACCCAATGCCGAGCAACGCTGATACGCCAAGGAGACGCAATCCCGGGGTGCGCGCGATTAACAAGCTGCCAAAGACAAGCATCGTCGTCAGCGAAGTGACAAGAACAGCCACCGTCGTCATGCGTCCCGCCCGTTCGGCCGCCCCATTAAGGGAGATCGTCCTCTCCTCGAGATATCGGTGGATGATGTGAATCCCACTATCCACTCCTATGCCAATCAATAGCGGTGATATCGTGATGTTTACGAAGTTGAAATCTACCTGCAACAGGCGCATTCCCCCGAGCATCCACGCATATCCGAGTATGAGCGGAGAAGCAGCGATAAGGGCACGCTTCCATCCCCCCATGCTGCGCCACAATGTCATCATGATCATTACTAGTGCAAATGCCGTCGATACAAGGAAATCGCGCCGCATGTAATCCTCAAGTTTCGCCGCCACAAGCGGCATGCCAAAGAACTTATCGGCAAATGAGCTCGCGTAGGCGTTGAACTGCTGCATATTACCTTCTTGGTAGATCGTCCTAACCATGCGCGCCTGAACGATATAGCTGCCGTCGGGAGCGAGGTAACGAGCGCGGATCCCCTCAGGAAGAGCCATGAGAATGTCGCGCAACAGTGTCTCCGCAGGAGGGAGATCCTTCACATCAGTGAGGTTCTGGTCAAGCCCGACGAGCTCCTCTTTGAGGGCGGAGATCTCCTCCTGTGCCGCGAGAATGTCTATCGCATTGAGTCTGTCTTGGACTGTCTTCAGCTGCGTTTGAACCATGTTCGCGCTCAGTGCAAGTTGCGCCTCACCGTTCATCCCTGAGACGTACTGCAAGAGGCCAAACTGGGCGAGGAGAGTTCTAATCTGCGTTTGTGCGGATGACCGCTCACTCAAGCTACGATCGATGATGTCCAACTGGTCGATGTATGCTGATATATTCAAGTTGTCGAGCACGTCCTGCTGCTGCTCCAGGTTCACAGGCAGGAGGCTCAATGCAGAGTCTATTCCCTCCACCAGATCGCTCTTTTCCAGATGACTAACGATGTTCGCCAGTTCATCTTCATCCTTGGCAAAGAACGTGTAGTAGTCGCCGATGCCGGCACTATCCTCGCCAAACGCCGCTAGCACATCGCTCAGTACCTCTTGGCTCTTCACACGCGGGACCATGTCCCCACTGGAGAATATGAAGTGGGTTTGTGCGGCCTGGAAGGCGATGAAGAAGGTCAAGATGAGGACAATAACCACTATCGCCCGCGCCCTTCCAGTGATGAACTGGAAGAAACGCGTCAGATGCGGCGCGTAGTTGATTGCGCTCTCCCGATGGTGAAAGCGAAACAAGAAGTGGAAGAGTGTCACTAGTGAGGGGAGAAGAAAGAGCGTCGTGACAAAGGAGAGGAGCACACCCATACCGGTGATTGCCCCCATCTCGAACAGCGCCCGCGACCGTGAGAAGAGGAGGCCAAGGAAAACAAGGGCTGTTGTCGCTGCCCCGATAAGTGATGCCTCGCCCTTCTTCCACACAGTCAGATACATCGCCCTGTTGAATGGTGTCCCCTTGCTCCGTTCTTCCGCGTATCGAGATACGAGGTGTATGCTGTAGTCGATCCCCAACCCAAGCACAAGCGCGGGGAGGAATGTGGTCACGAGATTGAACCCACCCACGACGAACTTCGCCCAGGCCATGGTAAGAACGACGCTCATCAGGAGAGGCACAAGGGCGACAATGCTGTAGAAAACGGAACCGAAGGCCAAGAAGAGTATCACCAATACGCCGATCGAGGAGATGATCGTACTGCGCAGCATGTCTGCGTTGATCACCGAGTTAGTCTCAGTGTTGAACGCGTACGTCCCAGTCACTCCAACGCCTACGCCATGTTCCTGCAGGTCAACCTGCGACAGCGCCATCTGCAATCTCATCATTACATGCGCACAGTAGGTTACGCCGCGCTCGGAGGGAAAACGAGGGCGCACGTTGATGAGAAGCTTCGTATGATCACTGGAGAAGAACGGCTCTGGCACGCGCATAATCTGCTCGGCGGACGGGGCAAATACCTTCTTGATCTCCCGCACGTCCGCGATTACCTTAGACAGACCCCCCAGGTTATCAATAGTCGCAATGACGCCCGTATTCAGGGAAGCGACTCCATCGAGCTGCACCTCAATTGTAGCGACCCCACTCGGGTCGAACACGGCAGCCTCTCCGCCGTATATCGCCTGCGTGAACGCATCAGTTACTTGACGATACGCGGTGGCAAGGTCGGTAGTCAGCAGCGGGGTTGTGCGCTCCGATCCAGAGATCGTCTTCTCGGCGGACTCAACACTCGCCTCGATCTGGGCAAGTTCATCCTTGTTAAGGCGATAAAGGACGAGGTACTGATCGGGAATCTCCGGCGCAAGCTCGCGCGTATAGGCTACCTCGTCAAACTCCGGGTCGGCATCGAGCTGCTCCTTGATCTGTTGTGCAACTGACAAGAGCCTGTCCGTGCGCTCTTCTCCACTGAGGGAATCCGGGGAATCGAGCGAGACAAGGAGGGCCAGGTAGTCACTCTGTAAGAGCAACTCCTCCGTGTGGCGATAATCGTCGATCAGTGGGTCATTCTGTGGAAGCAGGTCGAGGAACGATCCACGGATCGGGATGTTGCGCACGTAGTATCCAGCAGCCCCCGTGATCAAAACAGACACTATCACCACCCACCATGCGTAGCGTCGGCTGATGCGAAAGATGTGGTAAAATGCCCGTTCCTTGGTCGCTCTTGTCCTAGCCATACGCGACCGCCTAGCTGGCCTCCTCGCTAGGGCTGGTCACCTCGATATCGTACCCGACCAACTTCGCTGTCAGGCGGACATTCTGTCCTCCCTTCCCGATCGCGAGGGAAAGCTCGTCATCGGGAACGATTACCTTGGCGCGTCGGTTCTTCTCATCGAGCTCAACGGAAATGACAGACGCCGGCTCAAGGCCGTTCTTTAGGAGTTGTCCCAGGGAATCGCTCCAGCGAACGAGATCAATCTTCTCTCCAGACAACTCGCGCGTTACAACCCGCACGCGCGCGCCGCCAGCTCCGACACAGGACCCAACGGCATCGACGTTCGGGTCAAGAGACTCAACTGCTACCTTGCTGCGGCGCCCAGCCTCGCGGGCGATCCTGCGCACGACAAGCGTGCCCTCTTCGATCTCGGGCACCTCCAGCCGCAGGAGCTGGTGAACAAACTCGGGATGAGCACGGGAGAGGAGGACGCGCGGATCGCCCTGCGTCCGTTCAACGCTGACGAGATACGCCCGCAGCCGATCGCCGGCATGATACCGTTCGCCGGGGATACGCTCCGAGTTAGGCAAAATCGCCTCCACCTCTCCCAGGTTCACCCACACATCCTTCCCTTCGAAGCGATGTATCGACCCGCTGATGATCTCACCGACCCGGTTGATGTACAGGTCGTACACGATATCACGTCGCTTGTGCGTGATCGCCTGACGGATCGCCTCCTCGGCCTTCTTGGTGGCGATGCGGCCGAATTTAGCTAACTCAATCTGCTCTCCGTTGATGAAGATATCGCCTGAGCGCTGGTCGATTTCCACCTCGACCTCGCTCTCCGCCTCTGTGTGATGCTCCTCACGGTAGGCCGCCGCCAGGCCCTGTCGGATGGCATCGTACAGGTCCTCGCGAGGAACGCCCTTCTCTTTTGCCATCTCTTCCAAGGCTTCTATAAATGCAATATTCATCTCATCCCGAAAGGCTTCGGTTCACTCTCCTTGTAAAGAAGAACAGCGCCCACAGGCAGACCACGACAACCTCGGCCTCCAATGCGCTTCCATTCTTCACATGATGCTCGTATTATACGCTACAGCAACATCGGCAAACAATAGGGGCATGATGAGCAAAATCGAATTCACCGTAACGGAAACGGAAAGCGGGCTGCGCCTCGATCGCTACCTGGCTGGCAACGCGCCGAGTATCTCCAGGAGTACGATCCAGCAGCTAATCCGCGCTGGGCAGGTCACCGTGGAAGCAACTGTGATCACCCAGCCATCGCACCGCATCCGCCCGAATCAGGCAATCTCCTGCAATCTACCAGAGGAGGAGGGCCTCATCCCAAGAGCACTCGAACTCGAAATTCTGTATGAAGACGACTCGATTGTTGTCGTCAACAAGCAGTCGGGACTGGTCGTTCACCCGGGTGCCGGACATAACGAGACCACCCTAGTGGAAGGGCTCCTTGTCGATCGTGATCTTCCCGTCGATGACGACACATCGCGCCCGGGGATCGTTCATCGCCTGGACAAGGATACGAGCGGCACCATGGTCGTCGCGAAGACTCCCTCGGCGATGCACACTCTTAAGGAACAATTCGCCGCCCGCACGGTACGCAAGCTCTACATCGCGCAGGTGGAGGGGATCGTGAACGAGGAAGAAGGGATGATCGACGCCCCCATCGGACGCAATCCGACCAATCCTCGATGCATGGCCATCAACTCGCAAGGACGAAGTGCCCAAACGGAGTTTCGCGTTCTGCACAGGAGCGACGATTCCAGCCTCCTCATGCTGCACCTGCGCACGGGCCGCACCCATCAGATACGCGTCCACATGCGTTACATTGAACACGCGGTCATCGGTGATGCGCTCTACGGGCACGCGAATACACGATTGATGCTCCACGCGTGGCGTCTAGGATTTACGCACCCACAAAGCGGAGAATACGTGTCATTCACCGCTCCGATCCCACCTGAATTTGCCGTTCCAGATGGAATGTCACTCAATGACATGGCAAACGATCTTCATTTCTGATGAGAGATTCTGAGGGCACCAATTAGATAGTCGACACCAGCAGCGTACGTCACGCCGACAGCAACATAGAACAGGATGAGACCGGGGCTAGCGTCAACGAGCATCAGGCTCATGGCAAGAAATGTAAGGACAGAGGCGGCCTTCCCCAGTACGCGTGAGCCCTGCACCTTCCTCGCCAAGAGGTGAAGGAAGATTGCGCCAATGCTCAATGCCACCTGCGGAACGAAGAATAGCAGGAGCCACAGTAGGGGAATCGTTCCCATCGTCCACAGCGTAACAACAAGGGATGCATAGAGGATCTTATCCACGGCCGGATCGAGCACCTTCCCCAGTTTGCTCACCTCATGCCTGCTACGAGCCAGCATCCCATCGAGGACATCACCGGCACTGGCAACAAGGAACAGGGCGAGCGCAACCTCTCCTCGTCCAATGATGAGGAAGATAGCGATCGGAGCAATCAGGGTCGCACGCGCAAGCGTGATCTTGTTGGCAAGTGACATGTCGCCCTAATCATAATCGCGATCCCACTCCGGATACAAGCAGCTTGAAGGTGATTCGTGGCTCCCGGTATAATACCTCACCAGATGCGCAAGAGGAGTGGTGAGATGAAGAAGCGAGTGATCATCATGGGGGCGGCAGGCCGCGATTTCCACAACTTTAACGTCCATTTCCGCGATAACGAAGACTACGACGTCGTGGCGTTCACAGCGACCCAGATCCCGGACATCGAGGGAAGAGCGTACCCCGCGGAGCTTGCAGGCAAACTCTACCCCAACGGTATCCCGATCGAATCGGAATCCGAGCTTGAGAAGCTGATCGTCGAGAAGAAGATAGATCTTGTCGTCTTCGCCTACAGTGACGTCACTAATCAGTACGTCATGGAGCGTTCCTCGCTCGTCAACGCAGCCGGTCCTGATTTCATGCTGATGGGGACCAAGTCGACCATGGTCGAGCCCAAGAAGCCGCTGATATCGATCACCGCTGTCCGCACAGGCTCCGGGAAGAGCCAGACGACCAGGCGCGTGGCTGAGATCTTGAAGAGCCGCGGGAAGAAGCTTGCCGTCATCCGTCATCCGATGCCCTACGGCAACCTCGTGGAGCAGGAGTGGCAGCGCTACGAGACCTACGCCGACCTCGACAAGTATGAGTGCACAATCGAGGAGCGCGAGGAATATGAGCCGCACATCGATAACGGAACGATCGTCTATGCCGGTGTGGACTACGAGAAGATCCTGCGCAAGGCCGAGGAAGAGGCGGACATCGTCATCTGGGACGGAGGGAACAACGACTTCTCCTTCTACAAACCAGACCTCTCGATTGTCGTTGTCGACCCGCACCGCGCCGGGCACGAGCTCCTCTACTACCCGAGCGGGGTCAACCTGCGCACGGCCAACATTGTGGTGATCAACAAGGTAGATACCGCGTCCTTTGATGACATCCAGTTCGTGCGCCACAACGTGATTGATGTCAATCCCAAAGCGCGCATCATCGAGGCCGCGTCGCCAATTCAGGTCGATGACCCGTCCGTCATCCGCGGGAAACGGGTACTCGTCATCGAGGACGGTCCAACACTCACTCACGGCGGGATGAAGTACGGTGCGGGAACGATCGCCGCCAAGAGGTTCAACGCCAGCGAGATCATCGATCCGCGGCCGTACACCGTCGCCTCAATCACCGATACCTACAACAAGTACCCCAAGATCGGTCATCTCCTGCCAGCGATGGGATACGGCGACCAGCAGATCAAAGACCTGCAGCAAACCATCGATCGCGTTGATTGCGACGCGGTCGTCATCGGCACGCCGATCGATCTGACGCGGTTGATCACGTTCAAGGTGCCGGCAACGCGTGTGCGCTACGAGCTGCAAGAGATCGGGCTGCCCAACCTGGACACCCTGCTGAAGGACTTCTGCTGAAGAACTTCTCCTGAAGAACTTCTCCTGAAGAACTTCTCCTGAAGAACTTCTGAATCGAATCATGAGATGAATCCTGGCCCCGCACAGACAGGTCGCAAGACGACAAAGTGCGGGGTCAGTGCGTTTGCAGGGTGAGCAGGAGTGCGAGGGCAAATCCGAAGATGGCGCCGGCGGCAAGGCCGAACAACACGTCGCGAAATCCGACCCCCACCACTGCTCCGACAGCCAGTCCCATCGGCAGGAGGAGGGCAAAGTGCCTAGCCCTTCCATGCATCACCTTACGCCACATTCTCTTCTCCATCGCTTGCTGCAAACACACTAAGGAAAGCGTGCACTACCTGTGGATCAAACTGAGAGCCAGCATTCTTCTGCAACTCGGCAAGAGCGCTCGCCTGAGAAAGAGCCTGTCGATACGGTCTGTCAGATACCATTGCATCATAGGCATCGACAACAGCAATAATTCGCGCCTCAATCGGAATCGCACCACCGGCCAACCCCTCCGGGTATCCGCCGCCATCGTAGCGCTCGTGATGGGCGCGCACTATCCTCGCCGCATCCCGCAGGAAATCCTTGCTAGCGAGCATCTGCGAACCGTACTCGGGGTGCCTACGCATCTCGCCCCACTCCTCAGCGGTGAGCGGACCGGGCTTATTGAGGATCTCATCCGGAACCTTCACCTTGCCGACATCGTGAAGATACGCGGCATAGGAGAGGGTGATCAACCGGTCAGCCTTCAGATTAAGCCGTTCCCCCGTGGCAACCGCCAACCGCTCCAGGCGATGGCAATGACCCTCCGTTTCCTCGTCTTTCTCCTCAACCGAACGCGCAAGCTCCAGGATCTCTTGGATCTCATCGCGCATCAGGTGAAAGCTGGGCGGGGAAGAGACAAGGAGGAATTCAACATCCTGTTCCACCTGGAAATGGGCCCGTTGTGAAAGGCCGTGATGATACACATAATCCCCAGCGTGCAGGAGAAGATCGTCATCCGTAACACGCAATGAACCACTGAGAAGGTAGATGAACTCAAATCCTTCCCAGTCGCTCGCTGCATCGAGAAAAAAATACTTCCCGGCAAGCACTTGCTGCCGGGTAATCTCGAATGCCCCTT
>CAZRQM010000009.1:14358-18273 GCA_964602385.1 uncultured Thermotogae bacterium
CCGACGTGAACCGGGCTGCTCGAAGTGAGACGTGGCCCGCCACCGACGTGAACCGGATCGGCAGATACGCTGACAGCTACGACGGAGATAAACAGTGAGAGTGCTATAAGGACAAGCAGTAACAGCTTTCCGAAACGTTTCATGCTTCTGTCTCCTTGTTGCTGAGATTTCACTCCTATTATTCCTAGCAACAATAGGTCTTAGACATCGAAGACACAAAAACGCGATCAGACCGCTATTCATCATCATTATCCGTCGGTATGTAGTCCACTCCCATGGCAGCGTTTAGCATATCCGCCACAACCGATCCCCGCAATCGATACTTTTGCCCTCTGGTCGATACTAAAGATTCCGCGAATCCTTTCTGCTCCGTACTTGCAAGCCTCGGTCCGTGGCATGAGGTAAGGATCGCTGTAGGATCGTGATCCTATGCGGAGGATCAACAGAATGAATAGATCTACCGCGCGTTGTGCCGAGCAAAAATGAGGGTTACAATCGTGCTGATGTGAATGATCAATCAACGGTGCTTACATATTGAGGAGGGACCGACATGGCAGAGAAACACATGATGACAATAGACGGGAATACGGCGGCAGCACACGTTGCTTACGCGTTCAGCGACGTTGCAGCGATATATCCGATTACCCCCAGTTCGCCGATGGGCGAGGTCGCCGACACCTGGGCGGCACACGGGCGGAAGAATATCTTCGGCCAGGCACTGCAGGTAACGGAGATGCAGGCAGAATCAGGTGCCGCCGGGGCTGTACACGGCTCCCTTGTCGCCGGTGCGTTGACGACAACGTTCACCGCATCGCAGGGGTTGCTGTTGATGATCCCCAACATGTACAAGATCGCCGGAGAGCTCCTCCCGGGAGTCTTCCACGTATCGGCGCGCGCTCTGGCGGGACACGCCCTCTCCATCTTCGGCGACCACTCCGATGTCATGGCCACGCGCCAGACAGGGTTCGCCCTCCTCGCCTCGGCATCGGTGCAAGAAGTGATGGACCTGGCCCTCGTTGCCCACCTCTCAGCGCTGAGATCGAACGTTCCATTCGTCCATTTCTTCGACGGCTTTCGCACCTCGCATGAGATCCAGAAGGTCGACGTGTTGGACTACGACGAGATGGCGAAGCTCGCTCCCTGGGATGAGATCGACGCGTTTCGCAAGCGGGCGATGAACCCGGAGCATCCACACCTGCGCGGATCGGCACAGAACCCGGACATCTACTTCCAGGGTCGCGAAGCGGCGAACAAGTACTATGTCGCCACCCCCGGAATCGTTGCGGAGATGATGGAACAGGTAAGCAAGCTTACTGGCCGCACATATCATCTGTTCGACTACGTGGGTGCACCGGATGCAGAACGTGTAGTCATCCTCATGGGTTCTTCCTGCGACGTCGCCGAGGAGACCGTCAACTACCTGACCTCGCAGGGTGAGAAGGTCGGCGTGTTGAAGGTCCACCTCTACCGCCCGTGGTCGGCCGATGACTTCCTGCAGGCCCTCCCTAAGAGCGCGAAACGGATCTGTGTACTCGACCGCACCAAGGAGTCGGGAAGCGATGGAGAACCGCTGTACAAGGACATCTCAACGACGCTCAAGGAACGCGGAGACAATCGTGTCATCGTCGGTGGTCGCTACGGCCTTGGATCGAAGGAGTTCACGCCGGCGATGGTCAAGGCCATCTTCGACAACCTAAAGGGTGAGTCCCCGAAGAACCACTTCACCGTGGGGATCGTCGATGACGTTACCAACACCTCGCTTCCCATGGAGCCCGAGATCGACGTTGCGCCAGAAGGGACGATCCAGTGTAAGTTCTGGGGCTTGGGCGCCGACGGAACCGTGGGCGCGAACAAGAACGCGATCAAGATCGTGGGGGACAACACCGACCTCTACGCGCAGGGGTACTTCGCCTACGACGCCAAGAAGTCCGGCGGGATAACCATGTCCCACCTGCGTTTTGGAAAGGAGCCCATCCAGTCGCCGTACCTCGTCAAGAACGCTGACTACATCGCCTGCCACAACCCGGCCTTTGTGCACAAGTACGATCTGCTAGCGGGAATCAAGGAGAACGGAACGTTCGTCCTGAACTGCCCGTGGACGGGAGACGAGCTGGAAGCGAATACGCCCGCCTCTCTCAAGCGTACCATCGCCGAGAAACACCTCAAGTTTTACACGATCGACGCCGTGAAGCTGGCCGGTGAGGTCGGCCTCGGCGGACGGATCAACATGATCATGCAGACCGTGTTCTTCAAGCTATCCGGCGTCCTCCCCGTCGACGAGGCGATCGCGCGCCTCAAGGAGGCAATCGTCAAGGCCTACGGGAAGAAGGGCGAGAAGATCGTACAGATGAACAATGCCGGCGTCGATGCCGCGCTGGGCAACCTCGTTGAGATCAACGTCCCAGCATCCTGGGGATCGGCATCCGGCTCGGACAAAGATGAAGGCACGCAAATCCCGGAATGGGTCATCAAGGTAATGCGGCCGATGGAGCTGCAGGAGGGAGATACCCTTCCGGTGAGCGCGTTCGCGGCAGAGCTGGACGGGAAGTACGACTGGACCGGCCCCGATGGAACATTCCCCGTGGCGACGACACAGTACGAGAAACGCGGAGTGGCGATCAGTGTCCCGGAGTGGAATCCGGACAACTGCATCCAGTGCAACTTCTGCTCCTTCGTCTGCCCACACGCGGTAATTCGACCGGTCTTGGCAACGGATGACGAGCTTGCCAATGCACCGGAGGGCTTCGCCACCGTCCCCGCCAAGGGAAAGGGTCTCGAAGGTTTCAACTTCCGCGTCCAGGTGAGCGTGCTCGACTGCACCGGCTGCGGGAGCTGTGTCTCCGTCTGCCCGGGGATGAAGGGTGAAAAGGCGCTCACTCTGAAGCCGCTTGATTCCCAAACCGAGGTCCAGGTCAAGAACCACCAGTTCTCCTCACAGCTTCCGGTGCACGACAATGTCGTCGGGCCGGAGACAGTTAAGGGGAGCCAGTTCCGCCAACCGCTGTTCGAATTCTCCGGCGCCTGCCCCGGCTGCGGGGAGACGCCGTACATCAAGCTCGCCACGCAACTGTTCGGCGATCGGATGCTCATCGCTAACGCCACCGGCTGCTCCTCGATCTACGGAGGTTCCGCTCCGGCTGCGCCGTACTGCGTGAACAAGGACGGCCACGGCCCGGCATGGGGCAATTCACTGTTCGAGGACAACGCGGAGTACGGCTTCGGGATGAACCTAGCGATGCAGGCCCGGCGCGATCACCTGACACGTCTGGTGACGGACGCGATCGACAGCAACGTATCAGCAGAGATCAAGGCCGCACTGAGCGACTGGCGGGCGGGCAAGGATATCGCAGAAGGTTCTCGTGTTGCCGGTGAGAAACTCGTCTCCCTGCTGGAACGAGGCGCTGGAAGTAGTGATCTACTCAAGCAGATCCTGTCGATGAAGGACCTCCTCACCAAGAAGTCGATCTGGATCTTCGGCGGAGATGGCTGGGCGTATGACATCGGTTACGGCGGGCTCGACCACGTCTTGGCGATGAACAAGGACGTCAACGTGCTCGTCATGGACACCGAGGTCTACTCCAACACAGGCGGCCAGTCCTCCAAGGCGACACCGACCGGCTCGGTGGCGAAGTTCGCCGCCTCCGGCAAGAAGACCAAGAAGAAGGACCTCGGGCGGATGTTCATGAGCTACGGCTACGTCTACGTCGCCTCCGTGGCGATGGGAGCAAACATGAACCAGTGTCTGAAGGCGTTCCTGGAGGCCGAAGCCTATCCCGGGCCGAGCATCATCATCTCCTACGCTCCGTGCATCAACCAGGGGTTGAAGAAGGGGATGGGCAAGTCACAGGAAGAGGAGAAGCTGGCAGTGCAGGTTGGCTACTGGCCCCTCTACCGCTACAACCCGCTCCTTAAGGC
>CAZRQM010000010.1:0-17099 GCA_964602385.1 uncultured Thermotogae bacterium
TACACTCTGGATTAACTTCCGCACAGAGCTTCGATACATGGTACTCACCTCCCCTCTGCATTGTTTTTCTCGGACCCTTGTCGTTTCGAGTGGGTAGCAACTTCTGATTCGGGTTCCCACAGGACACATGCCGGTTGCGAAGCAAGACCGGAGGTCGAAGAGAATTCACCACGAAGAGCACGAAGGACACGAAGAATGGAACTCGATGAGCTGTCAAATGCGATGATTGGCTGTGCAGTGGCACCTTGAGGGGTGTAGTAAACAAGACGGGTACTACACCCCCCAGGCTCAAGAGAACGATCAAGCGCTTCGTCCTCTGGTTCCTTCGTGTCCTTCGTGGTGAAACAGTTCTGCCCCTCTGTGAGGGTCTTGACGCTTGCGTATTTGAAATGACAAAGAGTCTCTTCTTCGGATCCAACCTGAGCCGTCTTCATGAATGCCTCCTCCTCTGGTGCTCGATTACCTCGACACCGCAGCAGCGGCGTCGATCAGTCCATATCCGAAGTTGTAATCCCGTCCCTTCGTTCCTAAATCAATCGCACTCGCCTCCAAGAGTGACACCGCCTCGGTGCCCTTCATCCCCGGGTGGGCGGAAAGGATCAGCGCGAGTACGCCACATACGTATGGAGCGGCGAACGAGGTGCCTGAACTCGTCCCAGCAATGCCGCCGGGGAAGAGCGCGGTGACCTTAACACCAGGCGCGGTGATCTCCACCTCCGGGCCGTAATTGCTGAACGAGGCGAGACGCTTGTTCCGGTCGATCGCGCTCACCGCGAGGATGGACGAGTACTTCGCTGGGTAGCTCACCTGGGATTGTCCGTCGTTTCCGGCGATCCCAACGATGACCACCCCGTGCGCAGCCGCCCGCAGGATGGCCTGTTCGAAGTAGCTGGGGGGCTTGCCGTTTGCGTACACGCTCATGTTGATGATGGCCGCTCCGTTGTCGACCGCGTAGTCGATCGCCGCTGCAAACTTCTTCCAGTCTGACCCGTAGAAAAGATTGCGTGAATCAAGGAAACGCAGATCCATCAGTTTTGCGCCTGGTGCGACGCCCACGATCCCCTTGTCATCCGGCCAAGAGGCGATGATCGAGGCGACGAAGGTCCCGTGCCAATGGAGCTTCGAGCCGGTAAGCGAACTGTTGTCGTTATCCCGGAAATCCCATCCGTGGACATCGTCGACGTACCCATTCCTGTCGTCATCGATGCCATTACCGGGGACTTCGCCCTTGTTCGTCCACATGCTGCGAGCGAGTTCCGGGATAGTGCTATCGATGCCTGAGTCGATCACGGCCACGATCACCTCGTCCGTGCCGTGCGTGGTCTGCCACGCCGTGGGAGCGTCAATCTCGGATATCCCCCAGTTTACCGGTTGCTGGTGCAGCGTGTACAACCCCTCCCCCTCGAATTGCTCAGGTGGGGCGTGTGGAAGGTTGATCGGCAGGATGCGGAACGCAAGGGACTTGGAGATGAGGGATTGAAGACCGGCATCGAGAGAGATCTGGAGCAGATAGACGCCCACCTCCTGAAACTCCCAACGGCCAGTTACGATCACGGGGACTGTCGTCCGCGCTGCGACGGAGAAGGCGTCGATCGCGAGGTCCTCGATCGGGGTGCCAAACTTATCGCTCAACACGGCCTTTCCGGTGATCCTCTCCAGCGGTGTGTTGGCGGCGTTCCGAAACTGGAACGTGATCTCAAACGGAACCAGATTCTTTATCTCGATCGTGCCCACCGTGACCGTTTGGGATGAAACAGCCTGTGCCGCGGCCAGCGGGGCGATTGCCACCACCAAGCTCGCGGAGAGGACGACAAGTATCCGTAGCTTGCTAGCACCGCACTTCATATCTGCCGCTAACCCTCATCTTCGTGGGGAGGGTGCACTTGGCGTAACACTTCCTCCAATTCTGGCGTTTCCTCGCCGCTCCAGCCGATGGTCCTAACGATGATTGTGAAGGAAAGACCCGTTTCTGCCTTGAGATCCACAACCTGGTTATTCAGACGCTCCGCCGCTATCTGCGCACCAGCAGGAGGGGTCTCGGGGAGAAGTGCGGCGAAGCGCTGGTCGCTGACGCGGAACAGCGGATCAACTGACCGGAGCTTCCCCATCAGGAAATTGGCCGTCGATTGGAGGAGCCGCTGTTTGTCAATTTCAGACAGACCTTCGGTCCCACTGCTTTCGATCACGAGGATCGACGTCGGATGGCCATAGCGGCGCCCCTTCTTCATCTCTTGGTCGAGGAGCCGCTCGAAGTAGGAGAACGTGTAACTCCCGGTCGCCTCATCCAGGATCACCATCTCACGCAAAGCCTGCTCACGTGATCCGATCACCTTGATCATCAGGTTAAACACGTCGATGAACCGAGCAACCTCATCATGAACCCTAATCCCGGCCCGTCTCGTCGGTCCGGGTGACACCTGCACATCGTACTTTCGCCGCGACACGCTCTCGGCAGCCGCCGCTAATCGGAAGATTGGCCGCGTTATGATCGCGTGCAGAATGCCGTACAACAGCATCCCCAGCACGAGAAAGCCGACGATAGACGCCAACCCCAGTTGCCAGGAGAGCTTGGCGATATACCGCTGCTGCTCCGCAAGGGACATGTCGACCGATACGACACCAACAAGATCCGCGTCCATGAACAGCGGATAATTGGCGCGTAGGTACTCATCCTTGCCGAGAACAACCCGCGATACCTGCACGTCGCGCAGGGTCAGGAATGTGGCCTGTTCGTCTTGTGACAAGATCCGTCCGACGGCGGACGAATCGGTGCTCGCCACCACACGCAGTCCCCTGCCAGTCATGCCGGTGACGGTTATACCTACGATGGAGTCGTACCGCTTCATCAGCGTGTCGATGTCCGACTCAAGCTCATCCGAATAGTACAGGATGTAGGCCTTCTCCTGCAGCGACTTGGAGACCACGCTGGCCACACTGCGGGCGCGCTGCTCGTATATCCCCGCGATGGTCGTGTGCAGTGTGGTAAACGACAGCCAGGCGAGGACGCCGATGACAACGAGCGTAATCACGAACACTGGCACAAGAATCTTCACTCGCAGGGAGGATCGGTAGTAGATGTTCGACCCACAAGCACTCATCCCGCGCCGCAGACCACTGAGGATTTGCCCTAGGAATTCTCTCTTCCGCTGTTTCTCATCGCCCGTCTTCTGCAATCCCATCCCAATCTCCTCCGCTTATTGCTCAATCAGCCCGTGTTGCAACATGAATTCTCGCGCTGCCTCTCCTGGGTCGCTGTGCAGCAATCTCACCTTGCTCACCACCGAATGCACGTTATCCGTCGTAAGAAGTGGCCGCAGCCGTTCTTCCACCGCGCTAATCTCCGGCAGGGC
Organism: uncultured Thermotogae bacterium; assembly: GCA_964602385.1. GTDB lineage: Bacteria > Bipolaricaulota > Bipolaricaulia > UBA7950 > UBA9294 > M55B144. The sequence continues at coordinate 3,351 of CAZRQM010000010.1, forward strand.
GTCGATCATCCCTTGTGGTGCCAAGAAGACCGTACGGGATACGGCAAAGACTCCCCGATCATCATCCAAGGCCTGAAATCCCATTAGCGTGACCGTCTCTTCGATGCTCTGGACGATCCCTGCATTCGCCGTGCCCAGTTTGAGCCCGGCTTCCGTCTCATCGACTCCATCGGTCCAAATGATATTATCCTCCGTGAGAGGAATTTCGTATGCGGATGCAAGCGTCTGAAGCGCCGTCTGAGGAATCGTCTTCTGGACCGCGAGGTTCAACGTTGCGCCTCCTTCGGCAAGGTACGCCGCCAGATCGGAGATCGTATTTCCGGGAAGGATCGAAGCGATGTCGGGAGAGACGACGAGCGTCAGCCCGCCCTCCATTGCGAGCGGAGGGGATACGGCGATCCCTCCGTCGGACATATCTCCCACACCGATGAAGGACGGATCACCGAGGGCGAGACCGACGTCACCCGCAACGAGCGCCTCCTTCACCATCTGCGCATTCCCCAGGCCGATCAGGTCGATTACCTTGATTCCCTCAGCGACAAGGCCAACCTGCAACAGACGGGCGATCATGATCTGATCGAGCGAATCCGTTGTACCGAGCGCGACCGTCCCCTTCCACGCCGAACTAGGAAGGACGACCCTGCCCGCGACGCGTCCAGGCTCTTCTTCAGAGCCGCCATCCCAGTAGTTGTCGCTTGCGTAGACGATCTTGTCCGTCAAGTTGGATATGTCGTAGGACACGTTACGAGAGAAAGTATTGTTGGCGAGGACAAGAGAGAACCCTCGATCGCCGGAGAGGAGATCGGCATCCATGCCACGCAAGATTGTCTCCTCCTTTCCTAGCTCGGAAGCGATCTCGATTCCGATCGAATTGCTGGTGATGGAGTTTCCCTCGATCCTCGTTCCCATGCCCGATTGAAACAGCCTCACTGCGATCTCGCTGCCGCTTATACGGTTGTCCATGATTGTGCTCTGGGAGGAAGCTGCGACCAGCATGCCTATGTGATTCTTCTCGATGGCATTATCCTGGAACAGATTCTGATTGGCGTGATTCAGTAGGGATACTCCCTCCGCGGAGCAGTCAGTGATGCTGTTGCGCAGCAACTGGTTCTTGGTTGACCCGATCAGGACAAGCCCGTAGGCGCTTCTTGCGACGATATTGTCGAGGAACAGGTTCTCCGACCCCTCTGAGAAGGCAACTCCCGCGAGCAGATTGCCAGAAAGCTCATTGCGCAGGATTCTGTTTGCCACTCCTTCGAGGCCTTGAATCCCAATTGCGTTGCGATCGAGAATGTTCCCAAGGACCAGGCATGACTTGGCACCCTCCAGTGTGATTGCCGTACCCCCGCATTCGGTGACGGAGTTGTGGGTAACGGAATTATTCTGACTCTCGGAGAGAGAGATTCCGTCCTTAAGACCATTTGTAATGCTGTTGAAAGATATGGTATTCTGCTGTGACTTGTAAAGAGAGATCCCACACTTGAGGCTGTTTCGTATCCGGTTGTTCTCCACCGTGTTGTTGGGGGCAGTGTTCAGCAGAATGCCCGTCGCGCAGTCGGTAAACGTGCTTGTCGTAACGGTGTTTGAAGAAGAACTCAGTACCTCCACTCCGCTCGTGCTGCAATTATCCCCCACAAGAGAAACGATTCGGTTCTCCTCGGAGTCATCTTCGAGCGAGATTCCGACATTAGCTCCGCCCACGGTTACATTCTCGATGGTGTTCGACCAGGCATTAGAGAGCCTTATCCCGATTCCCGTAACCGCGTTGATACGTATCTCTTGCAGCGTGTTGCGATTGGCTGAGGCCAGATCGATCCCCGTGTCGCCGTGACGAACATTGATCGAGGTCATCACATTCCCGTCAGATTCGATCACCCGGATGCCGATCCGCGCCCCATCGATAACGAGATCATCGAGCGTGACATTGGAGGCTTGTTCTAGTCGCACGCCGATGCTGCTTGATCTTATTTGGAATCCGCGCAACGTAACCCCGTGCGCACTGATCGTAACTCCCGCCTCCGCGTTCGCGCACTCAATCACAGTCCGCCCGCCCATGGCGAGGATGCTTATATCGGGAGTCTCGACCACGAGCGATCCCTGGTACGATCCACCAGCGGCCTGTACAACGATCGTCGCACCGGGTAACGCGTGTTCCAAGGCCAACTGTATCGTGGCAAAATCGCGCGGTACAACGATCGCTCCGGCCGGAACACGCTCGGCGATGAAAAAGAACCAGGCGAGGGCGCACGCCACAAGGAGGGTCGTTGCTCCAGCCCCCCAGATAACACACCGATTACGAGAAAATCTTCTTGCCCTCATATTTACAGCATAGTGTTTCGAAAAGGGAAAGTGAAGCCCTCCCGGCCATCGTTACAGGAGGCAAGGCGGGGAGGCTGGCGCACCAACGGGCCTACTTCACAGGAAACAGAGACCCAAAGGGTCGATACTCTCCTACTTAGGCATTATCGTGTATACGACCTCTAGGCCGTAGTCACCCGGACGATAATTGCTTCCAAGCAGGATGCGGTGGTCGACGCCAATGTCGAAGCTGCCGCGATTTCCGCTTACTAGGATCCGTGGAGTGTTGCTGATCGAGAAGTAACTGCCCCCGTGCTCGCGCAACTCGAAATCTGAAATGAATTTAGTGACAGACCCATCGTCACTCTGTCTCATGTCGCTACTCTCGGTCCATACCTGGACCTTCCATGGGATGTTGCTGCTCACAGTCAGGTTAACCGAGTTCATCTCTTCAAGGTACCCTTGCTGAAGATCGAGCGCATCGGGCTGAGGCATGACGTAGTCCGCGGTGACTGAGGATCCGTGCGAGGTGGAGCCGGCGATTCGCAGCTCCTGAAACGGGAGAACAGTCCAACTCATGTGTACAGTCACCGACTGCTGGTCGGCAAGGACCAATCCCACGAGTGATATGACAGCCGCGACAATAACAATGAAGATCAGTGCACGCTTGTGCTCCTTCATCCACGATTTCTTTTGCATCCTCATCACTCCTCTACCGGAATCACTTTCGCGCAAGTCCGGCAGTGCCTTTTTCAAGCCATCAATGAAGATCGGTTCCCTTGTAAAGTTTTTACACCTTGATTATACCTCGCAGCGATACAACATAGACATGAGCGGACACGTACACTAACGCGTCGTTGCAATTGGACGGCTAAACGTCCTTCGCATACGCGTTTTGCTGCCTGCGAGCCGATACCGCTTAGTGCCCTTCGTGTTCTTCGTGCTGAATTTTCGTAACGATCGTGGTGTTGCAACACCTTTGCGGCTTGAGCAAGCATAGCAAGCGGGCAAGAGAACTGTTCTTCGTTCTTTGGGTTCTTCGTGCGCTTCGTGTTCTCCGCGCTGAAAGGGTCTTATGCATTCCAAAGCCTGACACTTCACCTCTGGGCGTCATTCAAGACGACAAGGGGGCATCATATCAGAACTCCCATTCTTCTCCTTGGGAGAATCCGCCGACGTGCTCCGGGATCGCGTCGAAGAGCAGCGTCTCTCCGGTGACGATCGCCCGCTCGCCAAAGCGATCACGAATGCGATCGATCGTTTCGTTTAACCGCTCCCGCCGCCGATCCTCAACGAGGAGATAACCGGAACGTCCCTCCTTCTCAGTGAGGTTACGCACCGAAACCCCGACCTGGGAGACGCTCTCCGGGTGAATAGGTATCTTCCGCTGGATGGCGAGGCACGCGTTGTAGATCGTCTCTCCGTCATCAGTAGAAAAAGGGAGGGTGATCTGCTTACCGTGGTGCGGCCCCATCGAGCCGAGGCGAAAGCCGAAGTAGACCGTGCGGCCGACATAGCCGAGCTTGCGCATCCGCCGCCCCACCTTATCGCACAGCCCGCGCAGAACGAGAAGAGCAAGGTCAAACGATCGCAATTGCGGAGGCAGAGACTTGGAATGTCCCACTGATTTTACCGGAGCGGCGGTCGTGTAGGGGATCACCGGCGTTGGGTCGCGCCCCTGTCCGATCTCCTTTAAGAACAGGCCGTACACGCCAAATTCCTGCTTCAGATACCGATCGGACGTGCGCCCAAGATCGGCCAGGGTGTGAATTCCCACCCGCTTGAGTCGTTCCTCGATCCTCCGTCCGATTCCGCAGACCTCACCCACCGGGATCTCCGCCAAGAGCGATGGGATCTCCTCATCGCTCAGTAGACCGATCCCATCCGGCTTGTTGCGTTTGGCGACCAGCTTGGCGAACGCCTTATTGGAGGCGATCCCAATCGTAGCGGTGATGTACTCGCCAAGCGTTTCACGGAATTCCTCCTTGATCGAGTGGGCCATCCCGACTGGATCACCATAACACTGGGCTTCCTGCGTCACGTCCATGAACACTTCGTCGATGCTAAATACCTCAAGTAACGGCGTGTAGCGCTTGAGGATGGACAGGAAGCGCTTTGTCGTCGCAATGTAGCGCTCCGCTCTTCCCGAGACGAGCTTAAGCGATGGGCAAAGCTTAAGTGCCTCCCAGTTGGGCATCGCCGATTTCACCCCACAGCGCTTTGCCTCGCGCGATGCAGCGACAATGATGGAACTCTCGTGGGGTCTACCCGTGACACCGATCGGTATTCCCCGCAACGACGGATTTGCCTGTTGCTCGACCGAAGCGAAGTAGGAATCCATATCGAGGTGCATGATGATGCGTGCCATCTATCCCTCCACATCGATCGCTTCTAGGGTCCACAGGCTGCGGTTAGTATTGAGGCGAAGCTGAAACTGGTTCTTCCCGGAGCTCACCGCATAGCAGAGGAAGAGCGTCTCGCCCTCTTTCTCCGGGTAAACGAGATTTGTCGATGTGATATCGAATCGACGCGTCCCCCAGCGGAAGGCACGTAGGATGGGATGTGCCGCACCGCGTTTATAGATGACGTAGGCATCGATCGGTTCTGCTACTGGTTGGTACATGATTGTTCACCTCGTTCAGTGTATCAACTGAACGAGAAATCGTCAAGGATTAATGATGGAGGACAACCGGTAAGTCGGATGAGGACCGGCCAAACCAACTTCTTCTCGCCGAATGAGGCGAAGATCGGCGAGTCGCCCCACGCGGTGCAGGCAGGCGTTGTGGCGAATACCAAGGGCCTCTGAGAGTTCCTTGGCCGTCGTCTCTTTAAGCTTGTTCACCAATGCCAGCGTCTCCCGCATCGGTTGAGCGATCTGTCCGAGCACCTCCCAGCGATCACCGAGCAGACAGAGCATCGCCAGGTGCCGGCGCTCAAGCTTATGTGAGAGGTCCTCGGCGATCTCCAGGCTCGGAGATCGCACAACGATGTAGCGATCGCCATACTCCCCCGTGGCGAGGTGAGCGCAGGAAAGAGCGATCGTTTCATCGGCAAACGACCCGCTCAATACATCCACTCCATCGAGCGAGACAATGAGCCGCCCCGGCTCTGGGATCGATGCGAGTGCCGCGAGGAGCTTCGCGCGCGCGCGCGTCCCTTCTAGCCGCGTGCCCAAGCGTACGCCGAACGGTGAAATTGGAAAGGTTCGTTCATTCATTATGTTCATTGAACTACAGTAACGCCCCGTTGTCAACCGCGGAGGACTCGATTCCAAAGACACGATGAGGGAGGCGCACGCCAATTTGTACGCCAGGGAAATACGGCGCGTCGTACACATCCCCGCGCTCCGCGTCCATGTACAGGAGTGCTTCCCCGCTGCGGATGACGAGGAGTCCATCCCACCTACGCACCAGGTGTGCGATCCGCCGCAGTTCTCCACCGCGCCCCGGGTCTGAAAATCGACTCATCCCGTCGTAGACAATCCTGTTGAGAGCGCTTGAATCGCTCGAATCCACGAACCCCTCCCGCGTGGAGAGGCTCTTACGAAGGCCTATTCCCATATCCGCCACGGCGAGGAAGATGGAATCTGCGTAGTCTTGCATCGCGGCCAGGCCGTGCGGATCGGCGATTTCTCCGGTAGCGTTGCTGTGTTGGGGAATGTTCTGGAAGAGCTCAAACATCATCTTCACCAGGGCATTGCGCGATTCATCGGTGAGCGGATAGCGTTCATGAAGGCGCTTGTCGAAGGCATTCACCAAACGGGACACATCTTCTTCCTTAGTGATAAGGGTGATCGGTTGCAGGGCATCGGACCTGTTCCAGGCCTCACTCCTCCCTGCGACATTGGGGGCGCCAATCTCACTGAAGAAGCCCATCGCGCGCATCCAACCTAACACATCCTTGCGCACCGGCCAGCGCACGCGAAGCGGCATTTTGACCTGTTCTCGCTGCCGGAGGGAAAGAGCGAGGAGGAGAAGCGCGTAGGGGTCGATGAAGTCAGCGTTCGTGAGATCCAGACTCGCCGATTCCTTTGATGTGATCACCTCGATCACCTGGTCGATCGTGTCCACGGTCAGCTTCATCACTCATCCCCTCCTTGGGGTGTCAGCGGCCCGTGTCACCCCTCCTAGGAGAGCTTACTCTCGCCACCGCCTGGCTTCCACAGCTAGGATCGACTAATGTTATGAGCATGAACAAGAGTGTGGATGAACCCTCCTGGCTCGACGAGCTGAACCCACAACAACGGGCCGCCGTCACGCATGGTGATGGTCCACTGCTGGTCGTCGCCGGTGCGGGAACGGGAAAGACGAAGACGCTCGCTTACCGCGTCGCCTACCTCATCTCACGCGGGGTCAACCCGGGGAAGATTCTCCTTCTCACCTTCACTCGCCGCGCCGCTCAGGAGATGTTGCAGCGCGCTTCGGGGATCACGGAACGCGGCACCCCCGTGACGGGGCGTGTCTGGGGTGGGACGTTCCACGCCACCGCGAACAGGCTCCTGCGCATCTATGCGAGCGCAGCCGGGATCAGCAAGGACTTCACCATCCTCGACCAGGGTGACGCGGAGGGCCTAATCGGGATGATTCGTCACGAGATGGGCCTGCACAGCCAAGAGATGAGGTTCCCTCGCAAGCGCACCTGCCTTGCCATCTACTCGCGCACGGTCAACGGATCCATGCCGCTTCACGGCGTGCTGGAGAAATACTTTCCGTGGTGCGATATGTGGGAGAAGGAGCTGCGAAGTATGTTTGGCCAGTACGTTACTCGCAAGCAGGAGAGAAACGTGCTCGATTATGACGACCTTCTCCTCTACTGGGCGGAGATCCTCGCTGATGATCGTTTGGCCGACGAGATCACTTCCCGCTTCGATCACATCCTGGTCGATGAGTACCAGGACACAAACCCGATCCAGGCGCGAATCCTGCGCGGCATGCGCCACGGAAACGACAACATCATGGTGGTGGGCGACGACGCTCAGAGCGTCTATGCCTTCCGCGGTGCGACGGTGAAGAACATCCTCGACTTTCCCGCGCAGTTTGAAGGGACAACCATCATCAAGCTAGAGCAGAACTACCGTTCCGTCTCCCCGATCTTGGAAACGACGAACCTCGTCATCGCCGCGGCGAGGCAACGGCACACCAAGAACCTGTGGTCGCAGCGCGAAGGGGGCGAGCGGCCGAAGATCGTCACGTGCAAGGATGAAACGCAGCAGGATGAATACGTGATCGATCGCGTTCTCAGTCACTACGAACAGGGGATCCCGCTGCGAAAGCAGGCGGTCCTCTTTCGCGCCGGCCACCTCTCGGATTCCCTGGAGATAGAGCTGACCCGTAGGAACATCCCCTACCATAAGTACGGCGGATTGCGCTTCCTCGAAGCATCACACGTGAAGGACCTTGTCGCCTTCCTGCGAATTGCGGAGAACCCGCGCGACGAGATGGCCTGGTTTAGAGCACTTCAACTGATAGATGGGATCGGCCCGGGGACCGCGGCCCGGGCGGTGAAACACGTCGCCAAGGAGGGAAACGACCCTAGAGCGATAAGGACGTTCCGCGTCAGGCCGGCGGCGCGAGAGGCGCTGGCCGCGCTTGCCAGCGTGATGGATGATATCATGATGACTGATTCCATCAGTCCGGCGGTGCAGATCGAGCGGATCAGGAAGTTCTACGATCCGCTGCTTAACAAGCTGTACGATAACTCAACGGTTCGCATGCGCGACCTGATAAGCCTGGAGCAGATCGCCGCGGGGTACAAGTCACGGAGCGATTTCCTAGCCGATCTGCAGCTCGATCCGCCCACGTCGACGAGCGACCTCGCCGGCCCTCCGCACCGGGATGAGGACTGGCTCGTTCTCTCCACGATTCACTCCGCCAAGGGATGCGAGTGGGACGTGGTCTACCTTATTCACGCTGCCGATGGGTTCCTTCCATCGGACATGGCCACCGGCTCGCAGGATGAGATCGAAGAAGAGCTGCGATTGACCTACGTTGCCCTGACGCGGGCGCGCGACTTCCTGTACATCACCTGGCCGCTGCGCTACTACTTCAAGTGGTACGCGCTCACCGATGGCCACACCTACGCCCAGCGCTGCCGTTTCTTCACCGACGAGGTGATGTCGAGCCTCGATGAGGTCCACCTGGAGTATGAATCACCCGATGATATGGCAATGAACATCGATGCCGGGACGGACATCGCAAACCGAATCAGGGGCATGTGGGAAGAGTGACATTGCTACGACAACCTTGAGTGAGGATTCGGTAAGCCTTCCTATACTGCTTCTACGAACGAGCGTTTGCCTACCTGGATGAGCATCGGTGGGTCGAAGGGGAGTTCAAGCTCCGGCGAAGCGATCCGCTCTTCGTTGATTTTCACGCCACCCTGCATGATGAGGCGCTTGGCCTCGCCGCGGCTCTCCACGAGTCCTGATGCCTGCAGTAGGGAGATCACCCAGATGACGTTCCCGCCCTTGAGAAGCTCGCGATCGATCTTCACTTGCGGCACTTCGCTCGGACGCTCGTGCTGGATGTGGATGCGATCGAACTCTTCCTGAGCCGCGATCGCAGAGTCTTTGTCGTGGTAGTGTGTGACGATCTCTAGAGCCAAGCGGCGCTTCGCGTCGCGCGGTGAATTCTCGATCAGCGACTTCACGTCATCCATCTCGAGATCTGTGAGCTGGAAGAAGTACTCGCGCAATAAACCGTCGGGAATGGAGAGGATCTTTCCGTACATCTCGCTCGGTTCCTCGCCGATTCCCACATAGTTTCCCACCGTCTGGCTCATGCTGCGCACGCCGTCGGTGCCGACGAGGAGCGGGACGGTGAGGATTGCCTGCGGCTCTTGTCCGTATTCACGCTGGATGTCGCGCCCGACGAGGAGGTTAAACAACTGGTCGGCCCCGCCCAGCTCGACGTCGGCGTGGATTGCCACGGAGTCGTACGCCTGCGCCAGTGGGTAGAGGAGCTCCAGGATGCTAATCGGGAGGTTCCCGTCAAAGCGCTTGGCGAAGTCGTCGCGTTCGAGCATCCGGGCAACGGTGTACTTGGCGGTGAGCCCGATGACATCAGCAAAGGTGAGCGCGCCCAGCCACTCGGAGTTGTAGCGGATCTCGGTGTGTTCCGGGTCAAGGATCTTGAACGCCTGTTCGACGTAGGTGGACATGTTGCGCTTGATGTCCTCTTCGGTCATCAGCGCGCGCGTGGATGCCCTGCCGGACGGATCGCCGATCCGCCGCGTGAAGTCACCAACGACGAGGATTCCCGTATGGCCGAGGTCCTGAAACTGACGCATCTTGCGCAGAGGGATGGAGTGGCCGAGGGTGAGGTGAGGGGCACTGGGGTCGATCCCCAGCTTGATCCGCAAGGGTTTTCCGGTCTCTTCCGATACCTTGAGCTTCGCCACCAGGTCCGGCTCGGGAATGAGTTGGTCCACACTCGGGCGCTCTTTTAGCCGGCTCACCACTTGCTCGAATCTATCGCTCATCATCTCTCCTACGTTCGCACCACGGACACGATGCGGTCATCTTCCTCCAGGTCGATCAGCTTCACGCCACGCGCATAGCGCCCGTAAGTGTTGATGTCGCCAGCGAGGATACGGATCACTTTCTGATCAGTGTTGATGATGATCTCGTCCTGGTCAGAGACGATGCCGATTGACACCAGCGGGCCAGAATCGCTATCAATCTTGATCCCCAACACTCCCTTCCCTCCCCGCCCTTGCAGCGGGAAGTCGACTAGCGCCACGCGCTTTCCATAGCCACGCTCGGTGACCATGAGCAGCCTCTTTTCCATGGTGATGTCTCGATCGATCGCCGCTAGACCGATCACTCGGTCTTCCTCTTCGAGACGGATTCCAATCACACCTCTTGATGGTCGCTTCGTTAGGCGGACATCCGATTCGCGGAAGCGGATCGCCTTGCCATGCAGTGTGGCCAACAGCAGTTCGCCATCCCCGTACGTGAGGTGCACATCGACCAGGTGGTCGTCATCGTCGGCGTTGATAGCGATAATGCCGCTTGAGTGCACGTTCCGATAGTCCTTCAGGCAATTACGATTCACAATGCCGTTATCGGTCGCCATCAGGCAGAAGCGGTCCTCAGCGTCGATGAAGTCGGAGACGGGGAGGATCGTCTTCACGACTTCGTCTTGTTCCATGGGGACTACCGTACGTAGGTTCTTTCCAGCCGCGTCCCGCTTCAGCGATGGGAGGCGGTGACCCTGCGTGCGGTAGACGTGCCGCCGGTCGGAGAATATGAGCAGTTCGTCGCGCGCGTTCACCAGGCTGGTGATGCACAAGTAGTCGTCTTCCTTCGTCCGTTGCCCGATCACGCCCTTCCCGCCACGTCCCTGACTATGAAATTCGATCGCTCGAGCGGCGTTTACGTACCCTCGCTGCGTGATCGACACCATCAGGTCGTAGTCGGGGATTAGGCTATTGAAATCGACATTCCCATCCTCATCCGTGATCAGCGTGCGCCGTTCACTCAAGTATTTCTCGCTTATCTCGCGCAGTTCCTTCTTGATCGTCTCATCGAGGAGCAGCTCACTTCCGAGTATCTTCTCATACTCAGCAATCGCACGAACCTTCTCTTCGTACTCGCTATCGATCTTGTTCCCCTCGAGAGTCGTCAGTTGCGCCAGGCGCATCTTCAGGATGGCGTCCGTTTGCTCCTCGCTCAAGGCAAGTTCACTCTTCAGTTGCTCGGAGGCAGCGGGTGTGTCCGCGGCCCCACGGATGATCCTGACCACGCGATCGATGTTCGCCAGTGCGATCCGGTATCCTTCGAGTATGTGTGCCCTCTTGCGCGCCATATCCAGCCGATGCGCGGTGCGCCGGCCGACGACCTCACGACGAAAGTCGATGAACGAGTTTAGGATTTCTTTCAGGGACAGGGTGCGCGGGTTTCCGTCGATGATCACCAGGAAGAAAGCGGCAAAGCTCCGCTCTAGCGGCGTGAACTTGAAGAGCTGGTTTAACACCACGTTCGGGTTGGCAGAACGCTTCAGCTCGACCACGATGCGCATCCCTTCACGATCGGACTCATCGCGCAGATCGGAGATGCCGTCGATCTGTCCTCCGTGCACCTTGGCGGCGATTGATTCCACGATCGTCGACTTCTTTATCTGGTAGGGTATCTCACTGATGATGATTCGATCATCCTCGATCTCCGCTTTTCCTCGCAGGGTGACCTTTCCCTGGCCGGTGCGGTACATCTCATCGATCCCGCTCCGCCCCATGATGATTCCCCCGGTGGGAAAATCCGGGCCGAGTATATGCTGCATCAGGTCCTTCACCGATGAGAGAGGGTTGTCCATGAGCAGAAGAACCCCGTCGATCAGCTCCCCCAGATTGTGCGGCGGGATCTGGGTCGTCATTCCCACCGAGATCCCCCACGCTCCGTTCATCAGAAGATTGGGAACTTTCGCCGGCAGGACACTGGGCTCCTGCAGGGAGTCATCGAAGTTCGGTATCCAATCGACTGTCTCTTCGTCGAGCTCCTCCAGAAACTCGGCGGCGATCGGAGAGAGGCGTGCCTCGGTGTACCGCATCGCCGCAGCCGCGTCACCATCGATCGAGCCGAAATTTCCCTGTCCGTCAATTAGTGGATAGCGATACGAAAATGGCTGCGCCATGTTCACCATGGTGTCATAGATCGCCGTATCGCCGTGTGGGTGGAACTTACCCATCACTTCGCCAACGATGCGCGCCGCCTTCTTATGTGGTTTGTTGCTCGTGAGGCCCAGTTCGCGCACCCCGTAGAGGATGCGGCGCTGCACCGGCTTTAGGCCGTCGCGCACATCAGGTATGGCCCGTCCACGAATTACGCTCATCGCGTAATTGATGTAGGACTGCTCCATCTCGTCTTCGATGAAGGTACGTTCGATCCGTTCCATGCTCATCCGCCCCTTATCCCAATCATTGGCGTAATACTACCCAAAGACTAGATAGGATGCAAGTTTCAGCGCGCCGCTCAGATGTCTCGCCGTCAAGAATCCGGCCGTTGAAAAGGATCCCCATAACTTGAGGGCCAGCGCACTAGGCTAACTGGCCCTCTTCACACAAGGCTTATAGGCTATCTGATCTCTTACATTCTAGTCCTATGGCGTCGTTTTCAAAACAATGCGCGACCGAACACTCTGCCTCGTATTTGTTGTAAACCAAAGCTCATAGACACCATCAGAAAGACTGGCTGCCGGGAATAGAGCATAGTATTCCTGACTAACGGAGCTATAGGTACAAGTTGTGAACCAAGCTATCCTACGAGATACTCCTCCAGGCTCTGGAGAAGCGAGGATCTCCAGGATTTCCAGGGTTACGAGTGCATCCGTAATGATACTACCGTCTTCGTTAGAAAACTTGGTTCCAACAGCGAAAATCGGATCGTCCCTCGTAAATCCATCAAAAGAGCTGAGGAGTGCAAGCACATCCAGGGGCTCGCCGGCAGGTTCACGGTCCGTTCCAGAAACCTGAACAGTAAGTGCAGGCAACGTCCTATCGATGTTCATGTTAGTCAAGGTCGCCGAAGCAACGTTTCCTGCCTTGTCCACGGCTTTCCCTATCACCGACTGATTCTCGCCTTCCGTTGTGATCGTCGTATCACCGGTAACTGAGTCAACGCCAGAGAGATCATCTGTAGTTTCGAATGCCACAGCAACATCTGTATTGTTCCACACCATAGCATCCGCGCCCGGGTTCGCGTGTGAGCTGACGTTAGGTGGGGTTTTGTCCAAGTCCACCACAACGCTCAATAATGCAACGTTCCCTGCCTCGTCCACGGCTTGACCCGTAACTGACTGATTCTTGTCTTCTGTTGTGACCGTCGTATCACCGCTAATCGAGGCAACACCAGAGAGTGCGTCCGTTGCTTGGAATGTCACAGCAACATTCGTATTGTTCCACCCATTCGCATTCGGTTCCGGAGAACGCATCCCTGTGACAACGGGCACTGTCTTATCGATACTGATACCAGCAACGACAAACGTAGCAACGTTCCCTGCTTCGTCCACCGCTTGCCCTGTCACAGATTGATTCGCGCCTTCGGTTGAGACCGTCGTATCGCCACCAGTCGAGGCAACACCAGAGAGTGCATCCGTCGCTTGGAATGTCACCGCAACATCCGTATTGTTCCACCCATTTGAGTTGGCCTCGGGAGAACACAGACCTGTAACGATAGGGGCTGTCTTGTCAATGCTAATCCCAGTTACAACAAACGCAGCAACGTTCCCCGCCTTATCCATGGCTTGACCCGTAACTGACTGATTCTCGCCTTCCGTTGTTACCGTCGCATCACCGCTAATTGAGGCAACACCAGAGAGTGCGTCAGTCGCTTGGAATGTCACGGCAACATCAGTATTGTTCCATCCATTCACATTGGCGTCGGGAGAGCGCATCCCTGTGATAACGGGCACTGTCTTATCGATACTGATACCAGCAACGACAAACGTAGCAACGTTC
>CAZRQM010000011.1:0-17097 GCA_964602385.1 uncultured Thermotogae bacterium
CTCGGGCTCGCGGCAAGGTGCGCAGCGATGGGCAAAGAGGATTCACCACGAAGAGCACGAAGAGCACGAAGGACACGAAGAATGGAATTCAATGCAATGTCGCGGATCTCAAGAATGGAATCAAGCGCTTTGTCCCTTAACCACTTCGTGCTCTTTGTGTCCTTCGTGGTGAAAGAATCTGTTCTGCATGAGCCTTGGAACTTGCCAGGTTGTCGCTACCACTCGAAATGAGAAACTGCTTCCGTTGAACACCCGTGTTGCTGCAAAGCACCGTTCCCCGCATCCTTGGGTTTGCAGTATACTTGCTAACCTCAACTTGTGGGAAGCAATCACTTTGGAGGAATAATCGCATGAGCGACAAGACCATGGAGAAGATCGTTGCGCTGTGCAAGCGGCGCGGGTTCATATTTCAATCGAGCGAGATCTATGGAGGTATCGCCGGGTTCTGGGACTATGGACCACTGGGCGTGGAGATGAAGCGGAACATCAAGGATGCATGGTGGCACGACATGGTTACTGGAAACGACGATACACTGACGCCTGCTGGTGCCCCCAGTAGCTATTCCATGGTCGGCCTCGACGCAAGCATCATCATGCATCCGCAGGTGTGGAAAGCGAGCGGACACTACGATCTGTTCCACGACCTCTTCGTCGACTGCAAGACGTGCAAGGAGCGTTTCCGCGTCGATCAGATATCGGATAGCCAGTGCCCGCGCAAGCCGAGCAAACATCCGGGCGAGTACAGCGAGTGTGACCTTACGGAGCCTCGCGAGTTCAACCTCATGTTTAAGACCTACGTTGGCGCACTGCACGACCCCGCTTCCGAAGCGTACCTGCGGCCGGAGACGGCACAGGGGATCTTCGTCAATTTCAAGAACGTTATGTCCACGGCGCGGGTGAACCTCCCATTTGGAATCGCTCAGATCGGGAAATCCTTCCGCAACGAGATTACTCCTCGCAACTACACGTTCCGCTCGCGCGAGTTTGAGCAGATGGAGATCGAATTCTTCTGCTCACCGGAGGAGTCGCAGCGCTGGTACGAATACTGGCGCGATCATCGCTTCTCTTGGTACACATCGCTCGGCCTCGCAAGCGACAAGCTGCGCCTGCGCGATCACTCCCCCGAGGAGCGAGCGCACTATAGTTGCGGAACCGCGGATATCGAGTATGCGTTCCCGTTCTTAGCAGACGGTGAGTACGGCGAACTGGAGGGTGTATCGCACCGCGGTGACTTCGATCTGCGCAGTCACATGGAGGGGAAGCTAGTCCGTGATGGTGACGGGTTCGCCGTTGAGCTGGACGAGCACGGCCAGCCGCGCTACAGCGGGAGCGGGAAGGATCTCTCCTACTTCGACGAGGAAACAAAGAAGAAATACATTCCGCACGTGATCGAGCCGTCCGCAGGAGTGGATCGAGCGATGCTCGCCTTCCTGTGCGAGGCGTACACCGAGGACTCAATCCCCGACGACAAGGGAGTTCCCCAGCCACGTGTGGTGCTTAAGCTCCATCCACGTTTGGCACCGGTGAAGGTCGCCGTCTTCCCCCTCATCAAGAAGGAGGGAATGCCAGAAGTTGCGGCGGAGATCTACCGTGAGCTGAAGAAGAGGTGGAACGTCTTCTACGATCAGAAGGGATCGATCGGGCGCCGCTACCGCCGCCAGGACGAGTCGGGGACGCCGTTCTGCATCACCATCGATCACCAGACCCTTGAGGATGGAACCGTCACCCTCCGTGATCGCGATACGACAGTGCAGGAACGAGTGAGGAGCACTGATCTTGTCTCCATCACCGGGGAGAGGCTGGCAGCGGGCGCGGAGATCAGGTGATTGATGGATTGGGTTATTGAGAGATTACTCATTGAGTGATTGAATGAGCGGGAGATTGAGTGATTGGAGCGTTGACCTTCGGACTTTCCCTCGATCATTCGTGAGATTCGCGCCATTTGTGTCATTCGTGATCTGCTTCTGGGGAACGAATTCGATGGTTTATCGATCGGGAGATAGAGACATTGAGAGATTGAGCGATCGGGGAATTGAGTGATTGGAGGCTCAAGCCTTCGGGTTTTCCCTCGATCATTCGTGATGTTCGGCTCATTCGTGTCATTCGTGATAGTGCTTTGCGTCAAGGACCCAGTGATTCAATCACTCAATCACTAGGTCACTCAATTGCTAGATCACCCAATTGCCTTCCGTCTGCGCAGTGGTAGCTTGCGCCAGACAAGCTCTGCGAGGAAGAGCGCCAACGAGGCGAGCAGGAAGTGAGAGTGGATATCGATCGAAACGACGGTCTCCTTCACCGAGGAAGGAGACGGCAGGATTTCGTCTTTGAGGACCTTTCCCCCTGTGGCGTCTGCTATCTCGCGTAGCGCTGCCTCATTTATCCCCGTACCGGCATACTCCACCGAGTAGGGAACCGATAGCGGGACGAGAGTGCCGCGGTGGCGCGTGTTATCAGTGATCCTGACCGTGCAGTCGCCACTGCCAGGCGCCGAGAAGACAGCCTGGTACAGGCCAGGCCCAACCTGCTCCATTGAGGTCTCCTCTCCTGTGGCAACGAGGAGGGCGCTCAGATCGAGGAAGTTAGCGTAGCCTCCATCCTCGTCGCGCACATCGGCCAGCGCCTCAACTTGGCCATCGACGATCTTTCCGCTCCCTGTCAGCCCAAGGGAGGAAGTGACCATAGGCTCAACGCTGGACAGCATCGTATCGAGCAGCAGCCCCGCCTTCTCCCAGGCCAACCACTGTTGTGACCAGTTGCCATCAAGGTCTGTGTTCAACGCGGCCACCTGGCCTGCGCCGATGCGCCAGCGGGCGAAGAGCGGGTCGTCCCCCGCCCACAGGAGAACTTCCGCCGACGGCCTGGCGTAGGTAAGCAAGTGCCCGTCGATAGCCGGGAGTGTGGACAGGTTCCCCGCAGCGAGCGGGCCCGTGACAGCGACATCTCCTGTGACGAAACGACCGCGGCTCAATCGCTGTGTGGCCTCGATTGTGATCTGTGGCAGGTTCCTCACATCCGATGCACTGTACAGCGGTCCGTGCCCGGCTTGAATGAGTGAGGCGAGGAGGGGGATGTTGGGTGTGGTTCCGATGGCGATCGCGGAAAGAGTGATCTCGCCTCCTTGCAACCGAGAGAATAGACCCGCGTAGTCACGGTATTCATCGACCGTCTTTCCGTCGGAGAACAGTATCACGTGTTTCGTGCGGGCGGCGACCGGATCGAGGGCATCGAGCGCGGCAACAATCGGGTAATAGATATCGGTGCCGCCGGTCGCCTCAAGCATCCGCAGCGGCTCGTAGATCGCTCTCCCATCACCGACGGGCTGAATCGGCACGAGCCACTGGTAGTCCCGGTTGAAGGCGATCACACCAACAAGCGCGTCTCTATCAAGCAGATTCACACTTGCTGCTACGGCCTCCTTGAGAATGTCGATCTTTGCCATACCGTCTGCGCGGCTACGCATGCTCGCCGAACGGTCGAGAAGGAAGACTATCGCCATGCTCGCCGTGCGTCCCTTTTGCGGCACGGTGTAGGAGACCGGCAATAGGTCCTCGATTCCGCCGCCTGCGTACCCGCGCACAGCATCCTCTCCCTCGACAACAAGGAGGCCTCCTCCCAAATCGGAGACGAAGCGATGCAGGTCGGAGATCCCTTGCCTGGGTATGTCACCAAGGTTCACATCGGCCAGGATGATTTCGTGATAGGCGGCCATTTCCGCGAGGGCTGGAATGCTCACCTCACGCACGTACGGCACGCCGATCGCCTGCAGAAGCGCGAACACCGACGCGTCCTCTGTAGGATCGACGATGAGTAGATCGGGTAGCGCAGTCGTGCGAACGGTGGCTATCAGGGTGTCGTTCTCGGGGATAGGATCATCTGTCTGCTTGATGGAGACGCGGTAGGTGTATGCCCCTTCCGCGGTAAGTGAGTCGGCCAACGTGAACTTGTTCGTCCCTGAACTGATGCCGACATCACCTGCTGATAGCAGGTCGCTTCCCCTGTACACCGCGAGTGTTGCGCTCGCATCCTGTTGCGCAGTGATAGTGGCCGTGATCGTAAACGGACGATTGACCTTCGTCAGCGGCGGCACATCGAGTCCCGTCATGCGCAAGTCCGCCTTGATCTCGCGCCCAATCGGGAGAACGGAGATCGGGACACCGACCTGCACCGCTGAGGCCACTGCCTCATCGAGTCCCGTTGTGATCCGTCCATCGCTCACCAGGATGAGCTGCGTGTCTCCTTCTTGTCGCACATCGGCAAGAGCGAGGTCAACGGCGGCGCTCAGGTTCGTCCCCGTGCCAAGGCTGTCGCTCGTGACAATCGAAGAGAAGTGCGACGAGAACGGCTCGCTCACCTCCGCTCTACTAGCGAACGCGATCGACTCGAACGAGTAGCTCGGATTTGCTCCGACGATCGCCGAAATCTGGTCCTGGATGCTCCCCGGATCAGTCGTCGCGGCAATACTCGCTGATCGGTCGATCAGGAAGATTGCGCGATGCTCGGCGTAACTGTGAGTGCTCTCTGGACCGGCAAGGGCGATGACGATCAGTGCTAGGGTGAGCATGCGGACAATGAGCGAACGTTTCTGATGAGGGCTAATAAGAAAGATGAGCGGGAGACAGAGGAGGATCAGGAATAGGAATGGGTGAGAAAACTGGATCATTTCTTCCTCCCCGCTAATCGCCACCCGTGGTAGAGCGCCGCTTCGAGTATGAACAAGACGAGCGCAGCAAGCGCAACCTGGGGCCACAACGGGACCATCGTCACCTCAGCGTTGAGCGCTCTGCCCGCAAGGCTTTCGGCCTGTTCGCTCGCTGCCGGGATCGACTCGGCAAGGGGAACATTCACGGCAAGAGGGAAGGTCCCTTGATCGGTCGTGAGCGTGTAGATATCTGGCGACTGCGGTATGAACGTGTGTGCCACGTCTGTGCTAATCGTTTTCCCATCGGGTGCTGTGAGGCTGGTCGGACTGCCGTACCCCTGCAAGGAGAGCGGCTCTCCGACGTTTGCCCAGAGCGGAGAGGGAGGAGTGGGGCGCGGCGTCAGTAGGGCGAGGATGTTCCTTACAAGCACGGGAAAGTCGATCGTCAACGGGAGGTTGGTATGCATAATATCGGGAGCAATGAGGACAATTGACCTATTCTCCTCCTTGAGACAATAGAGAAGAGGCGACTCTCCCGAGCGGATGATCGTCTTCCCGGCGGGATCTGCCGTTACTTCGGGGATCAAGGCGACGCGGAAATCCGACGGATCAACGCCAGCGAGGAGTGGATCGTCGGGGAGCGTTACCTGGAGAGCACCAGGCTCTTCGTCCTCTCCGAGGCTGATTGCGTCACTGATGCTTGCGTGGACAAGCAGGATGTTCCCAGATACGTCGCCCGGTGCTGCAACGTTGTAGACCACCGTCAGGTCGGCCGGGCCAGCAGTATTTTCATCGAGGATCGTGATCGGCCCACTCGCACGGATGGCGGCCTCAAGATACCGGTTTCTCTCCCCGATCCATCTAACACGGCGCTCGATCGAGCGGGGAAGGGCGAAGTAGCGCGTATTGTCCCCATCAAAGTCATCATCTGGCATGATCGATGCGCTGAACTCCGGCCCTAGCGAGCCTGAGAACGGAAGGACGTAGGCCTGCTCTTGCCCCGGCGCGAGGAGGACGGGAAGGCTGACTTCCTGGATCTTGTCACTTACACGCAGTGTCGTATCGACGTACCGGTCAGTGAAGTTGCGCAGGCGGACAAACGCGGCGACTCCCTGCGTATCCTCATCCTCGCGGACGCTGAACGAAGTGATCGCCACGTTCTGACCTCCATCAATCAGTTCCTCATCCACCATGGGGATTGGCACATCCACCGAATGGTCGCTGAGGACGATCACCTTCGCTTGGTCAGAGCTACCGACCACGCTACCAATGAGGGCTGCCAGCGTCTCCTCATCCCCATCGGCGTACCACGTTACATGCTCGGTCGTCAGAAGACGGCGCAGCCGGTCGTGATCGACCGTCAGTTGTGACAAGACCCCTGGATGCTCACAGTACTGAATTATCGCCGCGGGACTTGTCGGATACCTATCGAGAAGATCGTCTGCCCGCGCTCGGGCAACCTCGTACCGACTTGCACCAGAGGGGGTGATAGTGCGCATGCTGGCACTCGCGTCGATCACGATCACCAGGCCGGGCACCCGTGCCGCCGTGGTCAACCACTGTGGCTGCGCCAGCGCAAGAGAAGCGAGTGCCAGGATGGCAATCTGCAGGATGAGGAGAAGATCTATCCGCTTCCTGATCCGCGCGGCACGTGTCTGCGGATTGTTTGCCAACCCCTCCCATAGGAAGAGGGCGGAGACGTCGTAGCTTCGATTGTGTGCGCGCAGGAAGTAGAGAAAGACGATCCCTCCGGTCAGGGCCAATAGTGAGAGGGCTACCGGCGCCTGCAGGGTCATTGCACAACCCCCTGCGCCCGCAAGCGGACGTGGATCAGCTCCTCGATCCCAAGGTTGGTCGGGGCAAGGATATATGGGATGCGTTGCGAAGCAAGATATGATCGCAGGCTGCTCATGTATCCTTCAAATCGGCGCCGGTACTGTGACAGCGTGCGCTCACCAATCGCCAGGTCGAGGCGCTCGCCCGTCTCCACGTCCGTCAACCGCGAATCGCCACTGATCGTGGGGCTCATCTCCGAAGGATCGATGACCTGAATAGCGACGATCTCATCCCCCCGATAGCCGAGGCGCTCAATCCCCTCTTTGTACTCTCCCTGCACAAGGAAGTCGCTGATAAGGAAGAGCAGGCCGGTCTCGCGAGTGCGCTGAGCAAACTCGCCCAGCACCCGGTCGAGCGACGTCGTCCCCGCCGCGGATACATCGCCCAGAGCCCGCAGGATACGCGACATCTGCTGGGTGCCATGCCTGGGCGAGACAGATGGCAGGAGATGGTCGGTGAAGGGATAGAGGCCGACGCGATCGAGGTTCCGCAGGCCGAGATAGGCGAGGGCTGCGGCGAGGCGCGCGGCGTAGCGCACCTTGGGCGGATCACCAAGGTGCATCGATGCGGAGAGATCAACGAGAAGGTAGATCGGGAGATCGACCTCGTGCACGAACGTCTTCACCAGGACCCGATCGAGGCGGCCCACGATGTTCCAATCGACATAGCGGAAATCATCGCCGGGGGTGTACTCGCGGTACTCGGCAAACTCCAGGCTCACCCCGGCACGCGGGGAGGGATGACCGCCACTGAGCCGACTAGCCCGCCTCCCTTTGGTGATGAAACGAAGGCGCGCTAGATGGCGCAGAAAGCCTTCGTCAATCAGATTGTCCATCACGTCACCGCCGTGTTCTCCCACACGTCGTTTAACAAAGCCTCTACGCTTATTCCTTCGGCATCTCCCCTGAAGTTGCGGATGATGCGGTGGTTGAGCGCGGGGAGGAAGACCGCTCCGATGTCCGCCCGCCGCACGTTCGGCTCCTTGGAGAGAAACGCGTGCGCCTTCGCCGCCAAGATAATGGCGATCGCTCCGCGCGGGCTGGCGCCGTACTCCACGTATTTGCGCACTGACTGCGAGGCGTGTTCGTTCTCGGGGTGGGTGGCGAGGACGAGCCGGGCTACGTAGCGACGAAGCTCGCTTCCGATCGGTAGATCGCGCACCGCCCGCCGACAAGTAATGATCTGTTCCCCGCTTGCCACAGGGCTGGGAAGGGTAATCTGCGCTTCAGTGTTGAGCTCAGTGATCCGCACTAGCTCGTCGAGTGATGGGGAGTTGAGCATCGCCTTGAGGAGGAAGCGATCGAGCTGCGCCTCCGGCAGTGGATACGTCCCCTCCATCTCGATCGGGTTCTGCGTTGCCAGCACGATGAACGGCTCTTCCAGCGAGTAGGTCTCCTTCCCAACGGTCACAGTTCTCTCCTCCATGGCTTCGAGGAGGGCAGACTGGGTCTTCGGCGTCGCGCGATTGATCTCATCTGCCAGTACAACGTTGGCGAACAGCGGACCGGGAGAGAAGGTGAAACGACGACCGGCTTCATCCTGGGTGATGATGTCAGTTCCCACAATGTCGGCTGGCATCAAGTCGGGAGTGAACTGGATCCTGCTAAAGCGCAGCGAAAGCGCGGCAGCCATCGTCCGCACGAGGAGCGTCTTTCCCAAACCGGGCACCCCTTCGAGCAGGAGGTTCCCTCCACAGAGCAGCGCTATGAGCGTCTGCTGCACAACCTGCTCGTGTCCAACGATCGTCTCGGAGATCGCATCGATCAGCCGATCCATCGTGTCATACGACGTTTCCAGTTCCTGCTTGGTGATCATTCTCCTCCTTGTGTTATGTCATCGAAGTATTTGCGCACAACATCCTCCGTGCCCAGAGGGAGCACGCGCCCGGTGAGTAGCGCCCGGAGCTGATCGTAGTTGACGCTTAAGATCCGAGATCCGCCCTCACTTGAGGGCCCCTCTTCCACCGGAACTCCCTTGGTGACGAAGTCCTGAAAATCGCCGCTATCACCTATGCTGCCCGCAATCTCGCGGCGCGTGAACTGCGGCGAAGCGGTGGTCGGCGTGGAGCTTCCGCTGCCACTGCTTTGGCCCCCAAACGGTTCATCGCCTTCCTGCAATTGATCTCCCTGCGTGCCTTGCGTCACGCTGCTCGCAGATGGTGTTCCGCCACCAGTCGTATCACGATCCCTCGTTGAATTCGGCTCTCCAGACATAGGGGAGGAGTAGGCCAAATCATGTCCTTGCTCATCTTGTGGGGGCTGCGAAGGCTCATTGTTCATTGCCCGGGCGGGTGAACTCCCAGAGGGTTCCTGCAGTGACTGGGCAAGCTCTCGCGTCTCCTGCAGCCGCTTCTGGAATTCGTCCGGGTTCTCTTCTTCTGCTAGCCCCTGCAGCGCTTGGCGCAGCGAGTCGTTTCCTATCTGCTGTGCCAGCGCCGATAGCGCGTTTCTTTGCTCAGGCGTAAGGCCAGTGTCCCCCTCGGCGAGCCGCTTCTCTATCTGTGAGATGAGATCCTTCAGTGTCTGTGCTGCTTCACGCTGCTTGGAGATCAACTGATCGAGCCCTTCCTGATCGCCTGAGATGACGCCCGGCGAAGATGGACTGCTCCAGAGATTGCCCAAGACGTCCTGGAGGTCATGTCCTGGCTGACCCGTGTTCGCGCCTGGGGTAGAGGACCCCTGGCTTTCAGTCTCGATCTTATCGGGTCGATCCTCACTCCCAGTGTGGTAGCGGGCACTGCTCTGGCTTGAGACGACAGTCTCATATGGTGCTCGAGTAATCACCACCTGCGATACCGGAACAACGGATGATATGACTAGCGCCGTGGCCAGCATAGCTAGCCCGGCAGGAAACAGTAGGGTGATGTAGCTAAGTGGAAGTGCCCTCTTCCAACGCAGTACCTTCGCCCCTAGCCTCTCTTCAAGAAGATCACGGTACGGGCCAGCCTCATTTCTTCGATACACTTCGTAGATGGAGCTCAGCCGTTCGTCGCTTGCCAGCAAGAGGTCGACTCGCAGGAGGATCCGTGGTAAGTCTATCGGCAGACGCCGCGTGACAAGGAACGAAACCGCAAACACGACTAGCGGAAGAAGTGCGAGCGCCCACCGGACCACACTTGTCACGGAAACAACTTGCCCGCGCTCAAGCAAGAACGTGCTCAGTGACGGGATGCTTGCTACGCAGAAGTAAATCGCAGCCGTGCGAAACGCCCTCACCGTGCGCGCCCGCTGTTCGATAGCCTGTATTGTCGACACAAGGCTGTTCATTGTGCCCTCCCTAGGTACCATTCGCAGAGGAGAATCCCCCCCAAGATTAGCCCAAGCGGCACCCCGTAGCCAAGCAGAATCACCCAGACACGGTCTCCCAACAAGAGGTAACTCACAAACCCTAATGGGCTAAGCAGGGGCATCCCGAGAAGTGGCACGGCGAAATAGGTGATGAATGCCGCGTATTTCCCGAGAAAACCGCGAGGGGAAGTCCCCTGTCCGTTCTCTTCGATAAGACGTGATATCAGCGACATGAGGAACGAAACAAGTGATCCGTAAAGGACTATCAGCACTAGCATCCCTTCCCTTCCGGGGTACAGGGCACGGGCGAAGATGAAATACGGAATGAGCAGGGCTTGTGCAAGTGCGACGCTGCAAGACAAGTGAATGTACAATGCTCTCCCTCGTTCTTGCTGAAGCGCCGCCAATGTGCCCAGTGAGAGACCAAACAGGCCAGAGAAGAAGACGTAGACATAGAAGTACATTCCCTGCCGTTGCAGGAATGCAAGAGAACCGAGATCCTTCACCTGCCGGCCTGGCGGGATGGAAAGGACGAGCGCAAGGCCGCAGAAGAGAAGCAGGCTGAACAACGGTTTCGTGATCTTAGCGTCCACAAGCCAGAATCTATCCTCCATCATCTCTCAGCCTCGACAAGAACAAGTTTAACATGCCTCACTTTTTCGCGGTAGTCCCCGCTCTCCACGGTCGAATCGATGATCGTCCCCGCCACAAGCCAGGTCCCGGTAGATAGGTTGTAGTCCTTGTTTACGGCAGCGTACAGCGAGGAAAGCTCGCGGCTTCCTAGAGCAAATCGCTGTGCCTCTGGCGGCAGTGAATAAGTGCGTATGCCTGTGAGAACCGGGCCAAGAGGGAACGAGGTCGCATCTCGTACCACAGCTGCATAGGGGAGGACGATGCCGAGGCCGTTGTCGATCACCACCCCCTCATCCCCTGAGAAAGACATGCTGATCAAAGGAGTGTCATCACTCCCTCCACGCAGGATGCGCGTCTCACCTGCCGAGAGGGTGACCACCGCGTCATGGTCGCAAAGAAGATCGATGTCGAAGGAATCCTCATTCAGATCACGCGGGAGGGTCTGTATCACCGAATCCCTGACCCTCACTTTTGGCGACGCGGAATCCATCCTCCCAACAAGAGATGCTAATCCATAGCAAGCGACTGTATAACCCAATCCCATTTGTACAGCTACTTCCGTATTAACTTCATATACGTTGTATGTCTGTTTTGTCCGGTTTGCATATAAACCCGACCAAAGCGAGCAAGCAAGAGCGACCAGCAGCAGATACACGACTCTTGTTGAACCGCCACGTACACGGGACACGATCACGATAAGCGCAGTCAGTAAGACGGCAACAATCGCGATGGCTGTTGGGTAGCCAGGGCGTGTAACAGGCATCTGTTGCAGCATTGATGAGGTTACATCGCTCAGATCGACGCGCGTGGCAGAGGGAGCTAGATCACGCAGCTCTGCATACTGTGCCTCGGTAAGGGAGAACGCATCGACCGCAACGAGAAGCACCACCCCCGCGCCGAGCCCGCGGGAAACAAGAAGCGGCTCGCCTGTGGAACTTCGCAGGAGCACTTCTGACCCGACACGTAAGTCACCGACAAGGAGTTCTCCGCTTTCAATACGCGGGTTAGCAAGTGGGATCATGTCTCTTACAAGCGGCGAATCTACACGGAAGTAGTCACTCCCAGTGAAGATTGCCGTTGTTCCACCCGCGCTTGTCCAACGGTAAATCGCTTCTTCCTGCCCCACCGCCAGGCCACTCATAGTCCGCCCAATCCATAACTCACTTACGCCCTCATAGGAGAGCCACTTTGTAGGAAGCTCAGTTTCGTTCATTTGGACGGCATCCGGCGCCACCGATGCAGGGAACGCTCCTACTGAAACGATGAATGGTTCTTCTCGCCACTTGTCGCGCAATGCGACCTCCCTTTGGGCGATAACGTGCCCTTGCTCATCGAGGAGCGAAACGAGAAGCGGCTGCGAGAAGTCGTAAACAGGGATTGCGTATTCGTAGATTAGGGAAGCACCGTTAATGGGCAGGCAAATCGAGCTTCTGGCCTGTCCACGCCACGCGTTACCGACCTGCTCCACAATACGCAACGAACCGGCGAAAGCAGGTTCAACCCCCGATAGCTCGACACGCAAAGGGGCCATCCTCTCAGGGACGAAGTAGCCAGAGAACCCCAGGGAGACGTCGATCTGTGGCGCTGGTAGTGCGGATACGCTCAAGAAGATGGATGCAGCGAGAAGCAGCATACCAAGACGCGCATATCTCATCCTCACAACCGTTTTCGGGCGATCCTGAGCCATTGTAGCCCTTTCCTCGCACGGCTTGCTTGCTCTGGGTTCACACACGGCCGCGCACAGTATCACTATAGTAACTGTCGAGTCGGTTGTCGAGATCCAAGTACGCTCTCTGCAATACGACCATGGTTAGTGCGCTAGTCTGCGCTACAGCGGCGCTATTGCGGCAGGTTGTCCACGGCGACTGCCGCATCGTTACTGAGCACGTCAGCGTAGATCTGTGTCGTCTGGATGGAGCTATGCCCGAGCTGCTTCTGTACGAGACGAATGTTGTACTTCGACGCCCGGTAGAGGAGAGAGGCGTAGGTGTGGCGGCAAGAGTGGATCGAGAAGCGGTTGGGGATTCCAACCTCGGAAGCGTTTGCCTTGAAGATCCGATAGATGGCTGTACGGGTGAGAGCCTGCCCAGAACGGGGGGATACGAACAGAGGGGCGCGAGCAGCCGTCGATTCACCGCTTCTCTCCTTCCAGGCGATGAACTCTTCCAGGTGGTCGCGCAGGGCCTTACCGATCTTCACCCCTCTCTTCTTATTCCCTTTTCCGTTACGCACGATGAGGGAAGCGTTCCCGTTATCGAGAATGACATCGCGCACCCGCAGGTCACAGATCTCCGATACGCGTAGACCGGCGTCGAGCGCCACGTGAAGGATCGCCCAATCGCGGACGGGATTGCGGCGTGCATCCCCGTCAGGCGACCGCGCCATTTCTCGGCAGTTTTCTTTCAACGCCAAAAACTGCTCCGGGGACATGAAGTCTTCCTGCGTAATTTCGAGCGCCATCTCTTCCTCCTTCGGCCTGACCATAGCCGAGAAGGGCGAGAATCCCTCAGACATCTGTCGCAACAAAAGAGCACTTTTGTTGCGACATCTCGATGCGATTGCCACAGTTCCCTATTTAAGCCGCTTTATGCACTCCAAGATACGCGCGTTGCTTGCCGGTCTTAGTGCTGCGGGCTATGTTGAAGTACGAAAGGCGCGAGAAAGGCCATTTATGGCCCTCTCATTCGATTTCGTATCGTTCGATGATCTTCTTCTCCGGACCCACCACTTCTCCTACGACCTCGACGTAGGGTGACAGCCCGGAGTGGCTCAGTTTTTCGCGAAGCAATGTATCCAGTTGGAAGATCCCGGCTGAATTCGACATGTGAACATGAATCCTCACCGGTTTCACTTCTCCGCTCATGATCTCGACCTTCTTTATCGCCAGCGCCGAGACAGCGTGGATCGATGCCGACCCCGCCTTGAACGGTATCCGTGCACGGCCGGATTCCATATCCAACGCATCGGCGACCTTCACCGCGCCAGCTTCTATGGTCAGTGGCTGGATATCGCGACGATGGGCGTGGATCGCGTGCAGGATCTCTCCTTCAAGTATTGTCGCTTCGCGCACCGAATACATACCATCGAGGAGATCCTCGATCAACGCTGGTGCGAGGATGAGGGAGAGCTCTTCATGACGATCGCGATGGATGACGTGCCCGATGTCGTGCAGCGCCGCCGCCACACAGACGACCACCTCAGCGTCCTCGTTCGAAAGACCGTGGTCGCGAACGACGCTAGCCTCCACGCCTCCCGCCACGAGGAGTCGCAGAAGCTTGATCGCGATGTTAGTCACAATTCTGATGTGTACTGGTCCGTGGTCATTTATGTGCATCCGGTCGATGGCCGTCACGTTCGACGCCGCCCACAAGGTTGATATCCGCTCCGAAGCATCGATCCGTGCGATCACATGTTCCAGACGAACATTTCCATGTATCGGAACATTAAGCCCCATTGATCTCACCTCGCATCCTCTCCCACCACATGTGTGACATCCGTTCTGATCGTGATCCCATCTGCTGTTCCTCAAGGTAGGCAACCCGAGCGCGTAGGAAGGCGATCTCTTCTCGCAGGAGAGTGACCACATGCTCGCTTTCGCTTGGTTTATCATTGTTTGTTGTGAAACCGGGCGAAGCTTGGGTTGCCGAAGTATTCTTTATGACCGAAGTAGTGCGCATAACACTACTCGCCTCTGTCATCGTTAGCCCGCTATCGTATAGCTCCTGGAGCTGGCGCAGCAGGGTGAGCCCAGAGTCCGCGATGAGGATCTGGTTGTTGGGCCCTCGCCGTAGGTGTGGATAGAGCAGATCCTTGATCGCCTCTATTCGGTTGCGCACCTGGTTGTCTGTCGCAAGATCGAGTGCCTTGCGCAGGTCGCTGATCGTATTCATACGCACCTCCTTGTCGTTAAGATACATTATCCTGCCTGCGTCGCCAAGGTGGCGCACCGTCGCCAAGCGGCGCACCGACGCCAAGGTTAGGTTGGCGAGCGTCACGGAAAGGATTGCCGCAATGGCGTCAATCTGGTAGGCTTTCTTCCCGTGATGAAGATCAAACGGTTGGACGAAGAGTTGGCGCGCAAGATCGCTGCAGGAGAGGTGATTGAGCGACCGGCGTCGGTTGTGAAAGAGCTCGTCGAGAACGCACTCGACGCAAAAAGTGAGAGTATCTCCATCGAGCTGACTGACGGAGGAATCGGTTCGATCATCGTGCATGACGATGGTGAGGGGATGGCGGCAGACGACATCGCGCTCTGTGTGGAGAGACACACAACGAGCAAGATTGCCTTGGAGGAGGACCTAGCACGCATCAGTACGCTCGGATTTCGAGGTGAGGCGTTGGCCAGCATTGCCGCCGTCTGCCACCTGCGCGTCGTCTCGAAAACAGCAGCGGATGATATGGCGCACGAACTGCGCGTCTCAGGCGGGAAGATCGGTCAGGTGACGCCTGCGGCACGGGCGGTCGGGACCACCGTCGAAGTACAGGACCTATTCTATAATCTACCGGCGAGGGCAAGCTTCCTCACCTCAAGCAGGAGCGAGTTCTTCCATTGCAATCGCATTATCCACCGCCTTGCCCTCTGCTCTCCGAGTGTTGGATTCAGCGCTACGCACGGGGCGCGAACCGTCTTCTCCGCTCCCGCCGTATCAGACTTGCGCGATCGCATCGGCCAGCTCTACGGCGCGGAGATCGGGCGGCAAATGATCCCCATTTCCGCGGAGAAGGGCGGGTTGACCGTGCGCGGCTACATCAGCTCGCCAGAAGTAAAGCGAGGGAACCGTCGCGACCAGATACTCTCCGTGAACGGGCGCGCAGTCGACGATAGCGGCATGAGCTATGTTCTGCAGAGTGCGTATCACGGGATACTCCGCCCCGGCGTCTTTCCAGTGGCGGTAATCGAGATCGGCGTTCCGTACGAAGAGGTAGATGTGAACATCCACCCTCGCAAGCTGGAGGTTCGCTTGGCCGGACGCCACGCGGTGCAGGATCTCCTCGACCGAGCGCTAAAGCAGGCCCTCTCGTCGCGTTATGTCGTCCCTACGATGTCCACGAATGTAGGCCAATCGGAAGGACGTATCCCCACCGGCAGTTCGCCGTGGCCACAGCTTGATCTTCGACAAGACACGCGCATGCGTCAGGGTAACAACCAGGCGCAAAAAGTGAGAGTTAAGAGCGACCGTCGGGCGATCGGCCAGCTCCAGCAGACATACATCTTGGTTGAGTCGCCGGATGGGCTGGAGATCGTCGACCAACACATCGCCCACGAGCGCATCCTGTACGAGAAGTTGTTGCACGAGGTACAAGAGGGAGCAGTTTCCCAGCAGAGGTTTCTCCTCCCGGTGCGAGTGGAGCTTCCGTTTGAGAGCGCGGCTGCCCTGAACGCGGAGAAAGAAACCCTAGCAAGAGTGGGAATAGACATCGACGACTTCGGTGGAGGGACGTTCCTCGTGCGTGGCTATCCATCGCTTCTCGTGAAGACACAGGTGCAGTATGGATTCCAGGAGCTGCTGGAACGAGTGGTCGATGCATTGCAGCAGGGAGTTAAGCTCAAGGAAACGCTGTTCGACCACATCATCACGGAGCTCGCCTGCGGGGCAGCGATCAAGGCGGGGGATCGGCTCTCGTTGGATGAGCAGCAGGAACTGATCGATCGCCTGCTGACGATGGAGAATCCCTACACCTGCCCGCATGGTCGGCCAATTATCTTCGCGATATCGCGCCACGACTTGGATAAGCGATTCAAGCGCAGCTAAGAGTTACGGCACAAGAACGCGCAACGCCTTTGGTGCCACACTAACGGAAAACCCTCCCGTCGGGAGCTTGTATGGCTCGCCGTCAATGTGTGCGATCAGCTTTGCCTCCGAAGAGACACTAACCTGCACGTCCTGATGATAGGACACACGAGAAAGCTTCAGGTGTTCTCCCTTCCTCGCCTGCGGCAGGCGGATCAAGCGCTCGAGCTTGGGGAAATCCCCGATTGCCGCTATGTCAATCTTTCCATCGTCGATCTCCGCCAATGGAGCAAGCTTGAACCCGCCGCCAGTGTACTTCCCGTTAGCGAACCCAAGGGAGATGCAGGTCTTCTCCTCCGTCCAGCCACTTCCTTCGAGCATAACCGAGAACGCCGGGAATCTGAACACCTCCCGTATTGCCGCATACAGATAGGCGGCCGCTCCCCGCATTCGTTCCATCTTGAGGACGTCCTGTGCTACCTGCGCGTCGATGCCAATCCCCAATCCGTTGACAAAATAGCGCTCAGCGCCGACACGGCCCACGTCAATCGTACGCTCATGTCCTCGCGTGAGGAGCTCGACTGCCTTGCGGTGATCGGACGGGATACCGGTCATGCGGATGAAATCATTCCCCGTGCCAGCGGGGATCACCGCAAGAACAGCATCGCTTCCAACAACACCGTTTGCTACCTCGTTCACCGTTCCATCGCCACCGACGGCAACGATGTGGGTGAACCCGGCTTCGATTCCCATGCGAGCGGCGTCCGTTGCCTCTTCTGGCTCGTTGGTGTAGTGCAAGTCGTACTCAACATGGTACCGATCCAGTTCCTTCTGCACCTCAGGGAAGATCTCTTTGCAGCGGCCGTGCCCGGCTATCAGGTTCACGATCAAGAAGAACTTTGAG
Organism: uncultured Thermotogae bacterium; assembly: GCA_964602385.1. Classification (GTDB taxonomy): domain Bacteria; phylum Bipolaricaulota; class Bipolaricaulia; order UBA7950; family UBA9294; genus M55B144. The sequence goes on from CAZRQM010000011.1 coordinate 17,032, forward strand.
TTTTCCATGCCGTAGATCCTACAGATGTGACGTTCGCATTGTCAAGTGGAGCTTGGGCTAAATTGG
>CAZRQM010000012.1:0-5714 GCA_964602385.1 uncultured Thermotogae bacterium
CTGCAGCGGGTCCAAGGTCCCGTGCGCGAGATCGATCCCTCCGCTCACCCGTAAGGCGAGCTCGGTTCCCGTCGCCAGGTTAAGGGCGATGTGATTCTTCGCCACTAAATGGTCGAAGGCAAACGGGCTCTCTCCGTTGATCTCTTGGTATGCGTACGTGAGTTCCATTCCGGGGCGTGAAAGAGAAACGGTGAGAGTATGCGCCTCCCGACGACGGGTCATCGCCCCCGCCTCGTAGCTCGTCAGCCGCAACGACCCGGTCGGCGTGAGGCCAAACCCGAGGAGGGTGATGGATGCAAGGCTCAGCGTGATGGATCCGTCTGCGCGCAGAGAGGAGCCTGTGAGGACATCGCCCTCCCACTCGCTGAACCAGCCCACGCTCACGTGCGGAGTGAGGGAGAGATCGCCCCACGCGAACGCGGAGCGGGAGAGGGTCAATTCGGGGAGGCGCTCATCGACGCGCACTAGGTCGTCCTCCTCAGTCCTACTGCGGGAAGCGGAGAGGCCAAAGTTCCAGTGGTCGATCGGCCCGCTGGTGGAGGACGAGAACGTGAGGTCATGCACCGTCCCCTGTTCGTGATAGGTCGCACTCCCCGTCATCTGCCAGTCGCCCGGGAGGGTTGCCGTGTGGGTAAGGGAGAAGTCAAGCTGGCTATCGCCCACCTTGGCCGGAAAGTAGTAGCCGTTGATCGATCCCCGCTGTCCAGCAAAGGCATAGCGCAGGACTGCTCCCAGGCCGACCTCCTGAAAGCGGCTGAAGTAGTCGAACAGGATGGCGCCGTAGTTGTCCTTGTTCAGGTAAAAGGGGATGTTCCACTTGAAGAACCAGCCGTGTAGGCCACTGTTCCCGATCGCCGGAAAGAGGGGGCTATCGAGGGTTTCCTTGAGCGGTTGCACATAGACGGGTAGCCAGAAGACACGCACTCCGAACGAGCGCACGGTGAGATTGAACGCCACGATCAACTGATCCGGGTAGAGGATGAGCCTTCCTGTCTCAATGGAATACGGCTGCGCACTCGTTGCCCCTCCGCAGCAATCGCAGGTGGTGAGCGTGGCGTCGGTCATCTCAATGCGTGACAAGCTCCCGTCTTCGTTGTACGTGATCGTCCCCTCGTCTCCGCTATAAACGAGGGTGTGCGTCTCCCCGTTGGAGTTGACAAAGCTGCTCTTGCCGCTGAACGCACTCGCCGTTGCTTGTTGTGTGCTCAAGGAGTTGTTTGCAAACGAGAGGAGAGTATCGATTTTCTCACCGGAGAGGGTAAAGTCGTCCTCAACCGTTAGGTGGACGTTCCCCGTCGCCTGCAGGCGCCATTCGCTGCCTGCCTGTTCATCGACGAGGGCATTGTCGGCGGAGAGGATCGTCTTCTCGTAGGACAGGCGCACGTTCCCCCGTGCCGCTACATGGCGGTGATCGGAAGAGATAGTCAAAGCATCGCTTCTGATCTCGAGCGGTACCGTCTCACTTGCTGTCTGCGGTATCGCGTCGATCTGACCGACGGGAAGCGACAGGTTCTCCGCGTGCGCGATGCCGACAAAGGCAATCAGGATGACGAAGAAGGGGATCATCCGCCGTATGTGCTTCCACAGGGAAGAGGGATGAAGGCGGTCGAGCTGAAGGAACAATGCTATGCCGATCACGCCAAACAGGATGTCGGGGAGCCAGGCCCCCAGTGGGGGGGAGATGATCCCCCGCCGTCCCAGGGTTTGCGTCCACAACAGCGTGCCTTGGAACAGCCCGACGAGGAGGAAGCTGATCACTACCCCTACCGCGCGGCTCCGCCAACCGAAGATAAGGCTCGCTGCTCCCCCGAAGAGGACGAAGACGAGGGTAGCAAAGGGCATCGCCACCTTGAGGTTGCACTCCACGATGAGGTCGTCCACCGCCGCACCGCTCTTACGCAGGAGGGAAATCTGAGTCCGCAGTTCGCCGATTCTCATCTCAGATGGGGTGCGGGATCCAAAGAGAAAGTCGGCCCCGATTTGCCCCGCCGCTATCTCAAGCGTCGAGAAGCTGCCGGTGTAGGTCAGCGTTCCGTCGTGATCGTAGCCGTACACCTTTCCCTGATCGAGCACCCACGAGCTCCCCTTCCACTCTCCGGTCTCGGCGGTGAGGATCGTCACTGCCGACTTCGCCTGCGGGAAGAGCTTCCCCGTGACATCGTAGACGAGGACCTCGTTCAGTACTCCCGTCTTCTCGTCGTAGCTTCGTACGTAGAAGAACTCTCCCTCCTCTCCCTTGAAGAAGGTATTTGCCCGCACGTGCGGCACTCCTCCGCGAAAGATGATTCCCCGTAGCGTCTGTTGGTAGAGGTGTTCCGATGAGGGGACTGCCCAGTTGTACAACGCGAAATCCGCTCCGGCGACAAGGGTAGCGGCGAGGAGGATCGGGAGGAGGATCCGCCGCAGGGAGATCCCGGCCGCTTCGAAGGCAATCACCTCCCTATCATGCACCAGCCGCCCCAACCCGAGGAAGGTGGCGAACAGGCCGCTCACCGGGAGGGCGAGGACGAGCAGGCTGGGAAGCTTCAACACCAGCAGATGGATGAGAGCGGCGATCCCTACCCCGCGATCGACCATCAGATCCGATAGAGAGAGGATCAAGTTAAGGAGGATGAACAACAGCAACCCGCCCAGTGAGACGAGAAACGGGCCCACCATCTCGGAGAGGATGTATCGGTCGCTGCGATGGATGATCATTGTCAGATGGATGATACGCAAAATGCTCCCCACTGCCCAACGAAAATGGGACCAAGCGCTCAATTCAATGTCGATTGCCGTTGATCCCTCCCGATCGATGAGGTATATTGGGACGATCCCAATGAAGAAACGCCTGTACGTAGAGACCTGGGGATGCCAGATGAATATCCATCAATCGGAGGGGATTGTTGGTGTCCTCGAACGTAGTGGATTTACCCTCACCGAGTCGCTCGCCGACGCGGACGTAGCCATCTTCAACACGTGCATGGTCAGACAGAAGGCAGAGGAGAAGGTGTACGGGCGTATCGGCGCTGTCGTTGAAGAAAAGCGCAAGCGCAACGTCCTCCTCGGCGTCGGCGGGTGTCTGGCGCAGGTGCGAGGAGAAGATCTGCTGAAGCAGTTTAAAGCAATAGACTTTGTCTTCGGATCAAACGACCTTGCGACCCTCCCAGGAATAGTGAAAGAAGCGGCTGAGTCGCGAAATGAGCGAATCGCGCATCTGGTTCCGGCAGTCGGCATCGATGAGGTTCCATCCAGGAGACAGAGCCCCGTCACGGCGATGGTCACGATCACGCAGGGGTGCTCGAATTTCTGTTCGTACTGCGTCGTCCCCTACGCGCGTGGGCCGCTTAGAAGCCGCGATCCGCATGAGATCCTCCGCGAGGCAGAGCAAGCCACGCGGGACGGCTACCCCGAGATCCTCCTCCTCGGGCAGAATGTCGATTCCTACGGGACTGATCGGCCACAATACGGGAGCTTTGCTGAACTGTTGGGGCGCATAGCCGATATCGGTACGCCTCGCATCCGGTTCACCAGCTCGCACCCCAAGGACATGACACCGCAGGTAATAGAGCAGATTGCCGCTCATGACAACATTTGCAACCATATTCATCTTGCCTGCCAATCGGGGAGCGATCGCATCCTGGCCGAGATGAACCGTGGCTACACACGGGGGGATTTCCTCTCTATCCTTGAAGGTGCTCGTAGTGTGGTTCCAGATATCAACATCACGACCGATCTGATCGTCGGCTACCCCGGGGAGAAGGAAGAGGACTTCGCGGATAGCCTCGAACTCATCAGACAGGCGCGCTTCGGGTCGATCTTCGTCGCCATGTACTCACCGCGGCCCGGAACAAGGAGCGCCCTTGTGGCTGATAATGTAACGGCGGAGGTGAAGAACGCTCGCTTGCATGAGGTCCTCGATCTGCAGCGCGAGATCGCTCTTTTGCAGAATCGCAACCGGATCGGGTTACAATTGGATGTCCTCATAGAAGGAAAGACGCGTGATGGTAAGGCCTATGGACGTACGGATGCTCACCGTACGGTAGTGATTGCGGGCGAAGGGATCGTTGGGGAGTTTATTCCGGTGCTTATCGAGGATGCAACGACAGCCGCGCTGGTCGGAAAGCGGGTGGATTCTATGGTGTCACAAGGAGCGCAATGATCATCACAGTCACACCCAATCCAGCGGTCGACAAGATCTATTGGGTCGATCAGCTGAAGATGGCAAAGGAAACGCAGGATGAGTTCCTGACGCGAGCGAGGAAGAGCGACACATCGGCCGGGGGAAAGGGAGTGAATATCAGTATCTTCCTTTCCCGCCTGGGAGTGGAGAACGTAGCGATGGGTTTTGTCGGGGGATACATGGGGCATGCCGTCGTGCGCGACCTGCGCGATGAAGGGGTGACGACTAACTTCGTGTGGGTAGAGGGAGACACGCGCACCAACGTGATCGTGCTCGAACGCGGTCACGAATACGTCCCGATAATGATCGATGAACCCGGCCCTGCAATAATGCCGGAGGAGATCAACCGCTTCCTCCGTCGCTACAAGCGGATGCTCAACCGCGCTACGTGGGTTGTTCTCGCCGGGAGCCTCCCTCCTGGAGTTGACGGGGACCTGTACCGAGTCTTGGCGAGCATGGCAAAAGAGGCGGGAGCGAGGGTTGTTATCAGCGCGGCAGGAGACGCATTGGGCCGCGGGCTCCTTGCCGCACCGTACATCGTCAAGCCGGATATTCGTGAAACACCGCTTGTTAATGGCCTCCCACTCGGCACGCGCAGTGAGATCATCGATGCCGGGAAGAAGATCGTCGCCGATGGAACGGGTATTGTCATTGTCTCCCACGAGGTAACGGGCGACATTGCGATCACCGCGGATGGAGTGTGGGAAATATCGGCTCCTGCCAAAACGACAAGGTTTAAGAACTTTGTTGGGGCGGATGACGTGTTGCTCGGCGGAATCGTGCACATGCTCAACAAGGGTGAAAGCCTGGAGGATGCGCTGCGCTTCGGTATGGCGGCAGGCGTGATGAGCGCGGAGAGCGACCATAAGATCTGCTCGAACGTCGGCCAGATCGAGAAACACATGGAGACAATCTCCATTAACAAGCTATAAGAGGAGGCTCCCGTAATGAATGTTCGCGACATAATGACCAAAGACTTGACATCTTGTGAGAAGGATACATCGATACGCGAATTGATCTTCATGCTCGACAGCGCCGGGGTTCCGAATGTGGCCGTCGTCGATGAGGAGGATAAGGTCATCGGCTTCATATCGGAAAAGGACATCATCAGAGCCTGCCTCCCCGGGTACTTCGACATGCTCCACACCGCCTCATTCATTCCTGACATGAACCAGATCTCCAAGAAACTCGATCAAATCTCAGGCGACCCGGTTGAGAAGTACATGCAACGCGATATTATCGTTGTCAGTGCGGATGATGATGATATGCAGGCGGCCGAGATCATCATCCGCAAGAACATCAAGAACCTCCCCGTCGTTGACGAGTACGGGCGGCTGGTGGGACAGGTAAAGAGGATTGACCTTCTTCGACACCTCGTCTGAAGAGATGGAGCTTCCTTGGAAGGGGATCGGCCTGCAGAAGGTGCTGATTGTGTCCGATGGAGGGACGGCTCTATTCGTAGAAGGTCACTTCTCGGAATCTGACCCTGAAAAAACAGAAGGTATCCCACGTGTTGCCTATGTGGGCGATGATGAGACACTAGACCTGCGCT
>CAZRQM010000012.1:5814-9117 GCA_964602385.1 uncultured Thermotogae bacterium
CACGGGCAAACGCGTTCCTTCGACATCGCCGGCCAAGCTCTCTCTTGATGAGGTGTTAGCAACTGACGGTCCGCTTGCGCACGACCTTCCTGGATTCGAGGCTCGCACGGGGCAGAGGGAGATGGCAGACCGCGTATTGAACGCGCTGGAACACGGAGGGACGGCGGTAGTGGAGGCGGGCCCGGGCACGGGAAAGACCTTTGCCTACCTCATCCCCGCGCTCATTCACCTGCGCGACCACGACGGAGTGCGTGTTGTCCTCTCCACACGCACGAAACAGCTCCAGGAGCAGGTATTTCACAAGGACCTCCCTTTCCTCTCCCAACACATCCTGCCAGCCGTGCAGGTCTCCCTCCTCAAGGGGAGACGTAACTACATCTGCCTCCGTCGCTGGCAGATCGTCCTGGGAGAGCTCGTCCAGGGGTTGGAACGGGATCTCCTCACGTGCCTTGCTCCCGTCGCGCGCTGGCTGTTTGCAACGCAGACCGGTGATATCGAAGAGAACACCGCCTTCCTCAGCGACCGGCAAGCAAAGGTGCTGTGGCGGCGCATGTACGACGATCCGCACCGTTGCCTGGGTCAGTCGTGCCCGTTCTACGACGATTGCTTCTCCGTCGCCGCGCGCAGGCGGGCGAGGAAGGCCGATCTCGTCGTGGTAAATCACTCCCTACTCCTGGCCGACCAACAGATCGATCAGGGGATCCTTGGCGACTACCAGTGCCTCATTGTCGATGAGGCACACGCCATGGAGACCGCCGCGCGGCAGGCGTTTACGGTGACCCTCTCCGCACACAGCGTGGATTCCTTGCTGCGTGCGATCGAACACCCGCTGGGCAGACGCACCGGGGGGTGGCTCGCCCGCCTGCCCTTCGCACAAACCGACCCCAGGATCCGAGACGTGCACGATCTCCTGAACACCCTACACGGTGCCAACACACGCCTCTTCTCCTCGATTGCGAGTAGTCTCCCTCTCAGCCGCGGCCGCTCCCCCGATCTCTCGCCGTTTGAGGACCAGATGGCCGAAGCGGTGCGTGAGTTGGAAACGCTAACCAGATCTATCGAGAGCCTCGGCGATGCCGTGGAGGCACCCGAGATCGAGCACGAGGCCGATGGGCTGATCATCGAAGGGGTGGAGATCGCCGCTGTGTTTCACAAGCTCTTTTCCCCACCCGATGACAACAGCGTTCAGTGGTACGAGTTCATCAATGAAGAGCCGTATCTTCACATGTCACCGCTCTCCGTCGCCCCGTTCCTGGAGAAGTCTCTCTACCCGCGCATAGAGTCGCTCGTTCTCACATCGGCCACCCTCTCTCAGGGGGGCAACTTCACCTACCTCGAAGAGGCCCTCGGCCTCTCAGAAGCTCCCGGGGAGGAGGAATCGGCAGTCGTCGCGGGCCCCTTCTCTTATGAGGACGAGATGAAACTCTTGATTCCAGAATTCCTCCCACCGGTAACAGCGGCAGACGACGCCTACGTCGACGCTCTCGCCGAATGCATCCGCGGGATCGTGAGTGAGGTCGGACGCAAGATCCTCATCCTGTTCACGTCGTACAAGCAGCTGCGTGCGGTCCACGACGCGCTTGATGAGAAGACTCTTGTGCTCGCCCAGGGGATCGACGGGCCGCGCAGCAAGCTTATCGAACGATTCAAGGAGAGCGCTGGATCAGCGGTGTTGCTAGGGACGGACAGCTTCTGGGAGGGGGTCGATCTGCCGGGAGACACACTGGAGATCCTCATTATCACGCGCCTTCCGTTTCCCGTCCCGACCGATCCCGTCTTCTCCGCGTTGGCCGACAGGATGGCTGAACTCGGCAAGGATCCCTTCTCCGACCTATCGATCCCCCGCGCGATCCTCAAGCTGCGGCAAGGAGTGGGGCGTCTGATCCGCACCACGAGCGACCGCGGCGTCGTCATCATCACTGACCAGCGCATCCTTCGTAAGAGCTATGGAAAGCTATTCACTGCCGCCCTCCCTGTAGTGGGTGAGAGAGTCGCAAGCTTAGAAGATCTCCTCTCCGAGGTTAAGACATGGCTTCATCCAGTGAGTTAGCCTTCCGTCTGTTAGCATACCCGTGCTTTGCGTGCCGAATTGACTTTCTTCGGGGAAGAGAGTAGAATGCTGGTACTAAATAAGGCTGTACCCACGATTCATCCACCCGAGCCATGAACCTATGAAAGTTTCCGCAATAGTGCCTGCATATAACGAAGCCTCTCGAATCGGAGCTGTACTGAAGCCCCTTGTCGGCTGTTCCGCCGTTGATGAGGTGATCGTCGTCGATGACGGATCGGACGACGGAACGGCGGAGATGGCACGCCAGTACCCGGTGCAGGTTATCAGACTAGAGGCGAACTGCGGTAAGGCGAAGGCACTCGACGAAGGAGTCACGCGTGCCCGGAACGACGTTCTCCTGTTCCTCGACGCGGATCTCGTTGGGCTCACGGAAGAGCATGTCGAGAAGTTCGTTCATACGTACGTGGACACCGGTGTCGACATGGTGGTTGGTGTCTTCGCTAACGGGCGGAAGAATACGGATTTCGCCCAGAAGTTCAACCCGTATGCCTCTGGACAGCGCATGTTGACCAAGAAGCTGTGGCAGCGGGCGAAGGCGAACGTATACGAGATGAACTACGGGATCGAATTCGCGCTGTCTAAACTCGCCGTCAAGGAAGGATGGAGCAAGGAAAAGGTGAAGCTGGAAGGAGTAACTCACGTTCTCAAGGAAGAGAAACGCGGGTTCTCAAACGGCATTCGTGAACGATTCAAGATGTACGGGGACATGATCAAGTGGCTGTTCAAGAAGATCTGAGACAATGAGAATAGCAATCGGTTGTGACCATACAGGAGTGGATTTGAAGCGTGCCCTGCTCGATTCGGTCCTCAGGGAGCACGATGTTGTGGACATGGGGACAGATTCCAAGGAGTCCGTGGATTATCCCGACATAGCAAAGCTTGTGGCCCACGCCGTGGTACGCGGCGAGGCTGAACGGGGGATCCTCATCTGCGGCACGGGAATTGGGATGGCGATGGTCGCGGGAAAGGTGAAGGGAATTCGCGCCGCGCGCTGCAGCGAACCGTATTCAGCCGAGATGAGCCGCAGGCACAACGATGCTAATGTGCTCTGCTTCGGGGCACGCGTGATTGGAAGCGGTATGGCGGAGAAGATCGTCGAGAAGTGGCTCTCCACTCCGTTTGACGGCGGTCGGCACGTGCGGCGGGTTGAAAAGATCGAGTAGTGCCCTTGCGGGAGCCGTATGAAGCGGCCAGCGATCGAATCGCACGTGAGTTCCACGCGTATCGGTGGG
>CAZRQM010000012.1:9217-13870 GCA_964602385.1 uncultured Thermotogae bacterium
CCGTATGAAGCGGCCAGCGATCGAATCGCACGTGAGTTCCACGCGTATCGGTGGGTTTCAACCCGATGGGGTTTATCTCAAGTGGCTTTGAATCGAGGAGTCTGACTGTCTGATGCTAATCCAATGGATCATCTTCCTTCTCTGCTCACTGGCTATTGTTCTTGCTGGTGTCAGGCTGGCGAAGTTCGGTGATGCGATCGGCAAGCGAAGCGGGATCGGTCAGGGATGGATCGGCCTGCTCTTCTTGGCTACCATCACCTCTGTTCCCGAGCTAACGACGACGGTTACCGGGGCGGCGATCGATGTGCCCAATATCGCCATTGGAAATGCGCTGGGGAGCAATCTGTTCAACGTGGTGATCATTGCCGTTGTCGATATCATGCTCCTTGGCCGCGGGCCGTTCTTGCGAAAGGTGAAATCTTATCATATTGTCAGTGGAGGAGCAGCCATTCTCTTGACCACACTGGTAGTCTTCGGGATCTCCGTCTTTCCGCGTGCCCAGGTTATCGGGATCAGCCCGTTCAGTCTGGCGATTCTCGTTCTATACGTTTTCGCCGTCTTCCTCCTCTTTCGTGTGGAGAAGCGGGAAGGAGAGGTGGAAGAGGGTGACGAGGCGACGCTCTCGCTTCGTCGAGCGATCGTTGGGTTCGCTGCATCGGCGGGGGTAATCATCGTTGCCGGCATCTTCCTTATTCACGCGAGCAAGAACATCGCTGGCGGTTCAGCCCTGTCGGGCTCGTTTATCGGGGCGATCCTCGTGGCAATCGTGACGTCGCTTCCGGAGTTGGCAACGTCGATCGGAGCGCTTCGTATTGGGGCGTATGACATGATCATGGGGAACTTGTTCGGCTCGAACATGTTCAACATCCTGACAATTTTCTTCGCCGATATCGCGTTCCGCCGAGGGTCGCTGTTCGCGAGCCTGGGCGGTGAGGCATCCGATCAATTGATGATTGCGCTCTTGGGCATAGTAATTATGACGATTGCCATCATTGGAATCGCATATCGTTCGAAGAGGCAGGTACTGGGAATGGGGGTAGATGCTATGTTTCTACTGATTATTTATCTGATAAGCACATCTCTGATTGTGCTTCGTGGCATAAAGTTCTAAGGTGGTGTAAAAGATGGAACTGAGCGAATTACGCGTACAACGTATGGGCGAACTGCAGGAGCTGGCAAAGACGTTCAAGGTTAGAAATGCTGAGCAGCTTGGCAAGGAAGACCTACAACGGGAAATCATGGTGCAACTGGCAAACGAAGGGAAACTCACGTTTGATGGAGGCGTGCTCGAGATCCTGCCGGATGGATATGGCTTCCTGCGAGGGAGCAACTGCCTGCCGGAGCGAAACGATACTTACGTCTCCCCCTCGCAGATCAAGCGCTTCGGATTGCGCGACGGCGATACGATCACCGGTGTGATAAGAGCACCGAAGAACGATGAGCGATACTTCGCTCTTGTCAAGGTGGAAGCTGTCAATGGAGCCCCTCCGGAGGAATCGCGCCGCCGCCCCAACTTCCGCGAGCTGACGCCGCTTCATCCGTCTGAGCTGTTGAGCCTGGAGCATGATCCGACGGACGTCTCAACGCGCATCATCGACCTCTTCTGCCCAATCGGGAAGGGACAGCGTGGGTTAATCGTCTCGCCGCCGAAAGCCGGGAAGACGACGCTTTTAAAGGAGATCGCACGCGGCATTAACGCCAATCACCCCGACGTGACGCTCTTCGTTCTCCTGGTCGATGAACGGCCGGAGGAGGTCACCGACTTCAGTCGCTCTCTCGGGGCAGGCGAGGTGATTGCGGCGACATTCGACCAAGAGCCGCGCCATCATACACGCATCGCCGAGCTCGTCACCAATCGCGCCAAGAGGCTTGTGGAGATGGGTAAGGACGTTGTCATCCTCATGGACTCGATCACCCGCCTGGCGCGCGCGTACAACCTCTCGGTACCCTCATCCGGGAAGCTCCTCTCAGGGGGGATGGACCCAACGGCACTGTACAAGCCGAAGGAATTCTTCGGCGCGGCACGAAACATTGAGGAAGGCGGGAGTCTGACGATCATCGCCACCGCGCTCGTTGACACGGGGAGCAAGCTCGATCAGGTCGTGTTCGAAGAGTTCAAGGGAACGGGAAACATGGAATTGATCCTCGATCGCAATCTTTCGAACAAGCGGATCTATCCGGCAATCGACGTTGAGCAGAGCGGTACACGCAAGGAGGAGCTCCTTATTCCGGCGAAGGTATTGAATCGCGTGTGGATTCTGCGTAAGATGATGAGTAACTTGAATGACTCGCAGAAGGCGTTAGAGTTTGTGAAGAGTAAGATGGAGGCGACGAAGGATAACGAGCAATTCCTCGAGCTGATGAGCAGTGACTGAGAAAAAACCGATTCGCAAAGATCGTGTGTTGTTGGCGCTCCTCGTTCTTGTTGCCGTTATTCTGGTTCCCATCCTCCTTACTTCCGGGGGATCGAAGCCAAGCGGCCAAACAGCCGCAACCACGGCACATCCGGCGGACGCCACACTTGTCCCGATTGACGTGCTCCCGTTGACGGAGCAGCCGTCTGATGGTGTGGCGACTACAACCACTACTCTGGAGGGTTCGCCGAGCGTGGATGGGACGGTTGAAGCTCCGGTCGGGGAGAATGCTCCCACCAATTCGGCGATTCTCACGCACGTCGTGGCGGCGGGAGAGACATTAGCCCAGATCGCTTCTCAGATGGGCGTCACTCTCCAACAGATCATGGCGGACAACGACCTTGTCTCCGCAGGCGAGATCACGGCGGGGGAGACCCTGTATGCGTCATCTGCGGGAATAGTGTACGTGATCAAGAGCGGACAGACGATGACCGATATCTCCATCACCTACGGTGTGCCGATCGACAAGATCGCGCAGTTAAACGGCATCAGCGACCCCGGGCGGATCTTTGCCGGACAGCGGATCGTAATTCCCGGGGCCACCACCAACTTGTGGCAGGCAGTCGTTCGCCTCTCGCACGGTCGACAGGCGCGGTTTATCTGGCCATTGGAGGGTGATATCACCTCTCCCTTTGGCTGGCGCATCCATCCCGTCCTGGGGACGCGTCACCATCACAACGGGATCGATATTGACGTTCCTATTGGGACCACGGTGCGCGCCGCGGCGCCCGGGAACGTGTACTTCGTCGGTGATGACGAAGGGTACGGAACGATGCTCGTCCTCCGGCATGCCGATGGATACTTGACGATCTACGGCCACCTGTCGACCGTTCTCGTCTCTAAGGGACAGTTCGTCGAGGTTGGGCAGCCGATCGCCGAGTCGGGGAATACAGGCCTCTCCACCGGTCCACACCTACACTTTGAGATTCGAAACGGAGAGTTCCCCGTCGACCCGCAGCGCTACCTCCCTACCTAATGGAGCACTTCGTAATCCGGGGCGGCCGACCGCTCTCAGGAATGATTCCTATCTCTGGCGCGAAGAATGCCGCGCTCCCGGCGTGTGTTGCCTCCCTGTTGACCGACGAACAAGTCATAATTGATCGCGTGCCGCACCTGCGCGATGTCTCCACGATCCTCTCCACCATCTCCTCACTCGGGAAGCGCGTTGTGCGAGACGAGAACAGTGTGTCGATCGCGGGAGGGGAGAACCTCCGCTCTGAGGCACAGGCCGCATTCGTTGAGCAGATGCGCGCCTCCTTCCTCGTTCTCGGTCCGCTCGTCGCTCGCCTCGGTCGTGCCGTCGTCCCTCTCCCCGGTGGATGCAAGATCGGCGCGCGCCCCGTCGACCTTCACCTCGACGGTCTGCGCCAGCTTGGAGCGCAGGTGGCGGAAGGAGAAAACGCGGTTACCCTCATCGCCAAACGCTTGCGCGGAGCGAAGATCACCCTCCCGTTCCCCTCGGTGGGTGCCACGGAACAGATCACGATGAGTGCGACACTCGCCGTGGGCGAGACGCTGATCGAAAACGCCGCGTGGGAGCCGGAGGTCATGGACTTGGTGAGCCTACTTAGAAAGATGGGCTCAGAGATCGAATACCGGGACGGATCGCTCTATATCCAAGGGACGACTGGCCTTCACGGTGCACGGCATGCCGTGATCCCCGATCGGATGGAGGCGGGGACGTACCTCATAGCTTCCGCGATCACGGGTGGGGGGGTTACGGTGCAGCGAGTCATCCCCGAGCACTTGCGGTCGCTTCTGTCGCTCCTTGCGCAGGCGGGTTGTGATATCGACGAGGCTAATGATGCGATCACACTTTCCATGAACGGGCGGCCGCGGTCGATCAGCACCGTCACCGCTCCCTATCCTGGTTTCCCAACGGACCTGCAGCCCCCGCTTGTCGCGCTGTTGAGCCTGGCCAAGGGAGAGAGTGTCGTGGAAGAACGGATCTTCGAGAGCAGGTTTGCGTACACATCCACCCTGCGCGATATGGGAGCAAGGATAGAGGTGAGTGGGCGAAAGGTGGTGATTACCGGGGTGAGCGAACTACACGCGACCGCCGCGAGCGCGCCCGACATTCGTGCCGGAGCGGCGCTCGTCCTGGCCGCCCTGGCCGCGAAGGGCGAGAGTACAATCGACCACCTAGAGCAGATCGACCGTGGGTACGAACGCATGGCAGGAAAGCTGCGGAGCGTCGGAGGTCAAATTGAACGAGTCAGCTAGCAGTCCTCTTCTCCCC
>CAZRQM010000012.1:13970-16931 GCA_964602385.1 uncultured Thermotogae bacterium
GAGGATCACCTCGGGGAGCGAGCGCGCATCTATGGAAACGAGAAGGCGATCCTTGTTGCGGTACAAACACCGGGGAGCAGGGTCGAGGAATCATTGCTCGAGCTCACGGCCCTCGCCTCCACTGCCGGGATTCCGACACTCCTTGAAGTTGTGCAGAACCGCACGCGTCGTGATACATCCTTCTTCATCGGCAAAGGGAAGGTTGACGATGTGAAGGCAGCGGCGCACGAGCTGGGTGCGGACGTGGTCATCTTCGACGACGAGCTCTCCCCCGCTCAGGCGCGAAACCTTGAAGAAAAGATCAAGACGAAAGTAATCGATCGATCGCAACTGATCATGGACATCTTTGCCCAGCGAGCGGCAACGAAGGAGGCAAAACTGCAGGTAGAACTTGCGCAGCTTCGTTACCTCCTGCCACGGCTGCGCGGTTGGGGAAACGCCCTCTCCCGGCTCGGTGGAGGGATCGGGACGAGGGGACCAGGTGAAACGCAGCTTGAACTCGATCGCAACAAGATCAAGCGCCGCATCCACACGCTCGAACGACGGCTGACCAAGGCCCGTGCCGAACGCGGACTGCGCAGCAAGAAGCGTCGTGCGGGGCCGCTCCCGCTCATCGCCCTCATCGGGTACACCAACAGCGGGAAGTCAACGCTTCTCAATAGGCTCTGCGGGACGGACGTGCTCGTTGAGGACAAGCTTTTCGCGACACTGACAACAACCGTCAGGCGGGGGCGGATCGGAGATCCGCAGTCGGCGCTGTTCGTCGACACCGTCGGATTCATCCGTAACCTTCCGCACCATCTGATTCCCGCCTTCGCCGCCACGCTGGAGACGGTGCACGATGCGGATCTTATTCTTCACGTCGTTGATTCCTCCAGCCCGCGATGCGGCGAGGACTATGAAACCGTCATCGCCACCCTCGATCGCGAGGTGTTCACAGGCGACGATCAGCGCCCACCGGTCCTCGATGTGTTGAACAAGATCGACCTCATCCCTCAGGATGAGATAGACACGGAAGCCTTCCACGAGCCCGTATTCATCTCGGCGCGGGAAGGGACAAACATAGAGCAGCTCCTCGCGCGCATGCAGGAGATTCTCTCGCACGGAAAGAGCGACGTTTCCTTGATCCTGCCCTACAGCATGACGCAGGAGCTACACCTTCTTTCGCGACGGGAGCGGGTAACTATCTGTTCCTACACGAGTGAGGGAATCGAGATTACAGCCACCCTATCCGAGGAGGATCTGATGCAACTTCTGGGTAAGGGTGGCCGGATCAGTCCTTCTGTCGCCGTGACGTAGAAATGGGCTTGATCTCCGCAAGCTCCACCTCGATCCGGTCGTGCTCCCCAGTGAGGAGGGTGACGGTGCGCCGGAAGATGTTGTGGGCGATCACCTTTCCCCGTTTCTCCTCGTAGCTTACCCACGTCCCAAGCTTAGGCATCTCGGCAAGCTCATCCTTGTAGGCGTTATGCTCGTAGGCCAGGCAGCACATGAGGCGTCCACAGACCCCCGTTATCCGCTCTGGAGGAACAAACAGCTCTTGATCGTAGGCAAATTCCATCGGCACGGGTGTTGGATCGTGCAAGAACTGGTGGCAGCATAGGACACGGCCACAGCGGCCGATTCCCCCCTTCAGCTTGGCCTCGTCGCGTGCCCCCATCTGGCGCAGCTCGATGCGCACTCCGAAGCGCCCCGCGAGGTCGCGCAGGAGGGCGCGAAAATCGATGCGATGAGGCGCGGTGAAGTAGATGCGCAGGTGTGCACGGTCGATCGTGTACTCGGCGGCGACGAGGTGCATCGGCAGGTCGTGGCTCACGATCACCTCCCGCGTTGAAGCGAGCACCCGTTCGGCCTCGGCCTGGTTGTGGGCGTACGCATCCATGTCGCTCGCCGTTACCTTGCGCACGAGCTGTTCAAGCTGCTTGCCGATCCCCTCGCCCGCGGCAAGCACGCCCAACACGATGCCCATGTGAAGGCCGTTATGGTCAACGACACAGCGATCACCGGCAACAAACGTTCCCGATTGCGCGTGGAAGTACCCACTGTCTCTCTCGAGATCCAATACACGCACGAGAAATACCTTCTCTTCAGCCACTATTCACCTCGACATACGCTAAGAAAGAGCGACAAGAAGACCCCTTCCAGGAAAGTATAGCGATCGAGTGCCCGTTGTGCCCGTTGAATGCGGCGGCACGTGACACCCCACAATGCCGGATCGACCGCCAACAGCCACAGTCGATCGCTTCGAGGGGTATCTTCGCGATTGATCCCTTCACGCAACGCGGAGAAGGATATCGCAAGGAGATTGCCGAGAAGCCGCGCGGCAACATCGCGGTCGGTGCGTGCAATGGCGATCGCCCCTGTGACCGCGAGCTCGCGATCGTCCTCCGTGAGGCGATGAAGGAGGCGCGACGCAGCGGCGCTTCGAACGATTGGGTCGTCTCCGATGGCGAGGGCGATGAGTTCAGTTCCTGTCGCCTCCGCCGCGACTTGCGATGCCTTTCTCTTCGCCGAGGCAAGGTCAACGGGACGAGCGATAAACGGCTCAAGCTCGCCCTCGTTCTCCACTATGTCGATCAGGTAACGGGCGTCTGCCTCCCCGTATCCGGCCGCGGTCAGGCGGGAGATACTGTCGCTGTCGATAGTCGGTCGCACCCGGACTACCTGACTGCGCGACACGATCGTCGCCAGTAGATCCCCCGGGTTTTCGGCGAGGAAGAGGAACACGAGGCCACGGGGCGGTTCTTCCAACACCTTGAGGAGGGCGTTCGCCGCCTCCATCGTCAGTTCCTCCGCTCGTGGCAGGAGGCATACCTTCTGCTTGGCCTGCGTGGGAGCGAACTGCGCCTGGTGGATCACCTCTCGCACCTGGTCGATCCCGATCTTGTCCTTTCCTTCCGGTGCAGAGAGTTCTATTAGGTCGGGGTGTCCACCGCGAAGGACGAGATCACCCTCCTGCGG
>CAZRQM010000013.1:0-7272 GCA_964602385.1 uncultured Thermotogae bacterium
ACGACAACGAACGGATAGTCCGACACTTGCATTGAGTTGCCAACATTCGCTGTGGTTGCTACAATGCGGGACTGGACTTGACTTTCTTCTTCGGGGAGGACGCGTGTCAACGCAATCAAGAGACGGAGCAGTAGCACATCGAACGCGGTTTTTCGTTCCCCTGCTGCTCATTCTAGCACTGGCGGCAGTCTTCGCCGTGCAGAAGGCGTTCTTCCCTCCGCCGATGAGCGCGTTTCAGGATCGTCGCGAGATGATGGATACCTGGGTGACGATCACTGTCTACGATTGCAACCCCAAGAAAGCGGACGCTGCGATCGATGCTGCCTTCTCGCGCATTGCGCAGGTCGAGCACGAGGCGTCGATCTTCGACCCGCAGGCAGAGGCGTATCGCCTGAATGAGCAAGGACGATTGGATAATCCATCGAGCGACCTGTGGGAGATCATCACCGCGGCGATTGCAGACTACTCCGCCACCGATGGGACGTTCGACATCACAGTGGAACCGCTCCTCGACCTGTGGCGCTACAAAGAAGGGGCTGGTGTGCAGTTCTGGGAGCTGGATCCCGAGGCGCAGCAGGAGACTATCGCGCAGGCGATGACACTTCTGGGTGCAGATCGCATCCAGATGATCACCTCTCCGCAGCGGGCCATCGTCCTCGAACCCGGGATGAAGGTCACGCTCGGTGGGATCGCCAAGGGGTACGCTG
This sequence comes from uncultured Thermotogae bacterium, assembly GCA_964602385.1. GTDB lineage: Bacteria > Bipolaricaulota > Bipolaricaulia > UBA7950 > UBA9294 > M55B144. The sequence continues at coordinate 708 of CAZRQM010000013.1, forward strand.
TCGACCGAGGGCTGGAAGTTCTGCGACAGCAAGGGATCGAGCATGCGCTGATCGACGCCGGTGGTGACATCGGTGCCTTCGGCGGAAAGCCGGCAGGCGAGAAGTGGGAGCTTGCGCTGCGAAATCCCAAAGACGAGAATTCCTCGCTTGCTGCGTTTGCCATCAGCAATGGGGCGATCGCCACCTCGGGCAACTACGAGCGCTTCTTCGACCCCGCGGCAGAGGTGGGACACATCATGGATCCGCGCACCGGGTATTCATCGCACGCCTCCTCAAGCGCCAGCGTGTACGCTTCCACCTGTACGCAGGCGGACGCGCTTGCCACGGCGGTGTTCGTCCTCGGCCCAGAGGGCGGGATCAATTTAGTCGATTCGCTTGACGGCGTGGAAGCACTGATCGTTGGCTACGATGATCCGCAGGAAATATCCAAATCATCAGGAATTGGCACATATATCGATCAAGAGAAGGATGGGGAATGATCACACACGTGCTAGAGATGTTAGGCCTGAAACGATCCGCGGGGGTACACCCTCCGTCTCACAAGCTCGGGGCTGAAGCGGCGATTGAACGTGCTCCGCTCCCGGAGACGGTGACCCTCCCGCTGCAGCAGCACATCGGTGCTCCGGCGAAGGTCTTGGTGAAGACGGGAGATGAAGTGAAGGTGGGACAGGTGATCGGCGAGGCGGGAGGATTCGTCTCCGCCCCGATCCACGCTACCATCTCGGGGACGGTGAAGCAGCTACCGACGGTCGCCAGTTCGGTGACGGGAAAGGGTGTTCCGGGAGTTATCATCGAGTCGGACGGACAGGATGAATGGATCGATCTGTCCCCCGCGAACCCGGAGACGCTTTCACCGTCGGAGATCATCGCGCGCATCAAGGAAGCGGGAATCGTCGGAATGGGTGGGGCGACCTTTCCCACGCACGTAAAGCTGTCACCTCCGCCGGAGAAGCCGGTCAAGGTTGTGATCGTCAACGGCGCGGAGTGCGAACCGTACATCACCGCCGATGACCGCCTGATGATCGAGCAATCGGAGCGAATCCTGAGCGGCCTTGCGATCGTGATGAAGGCGCTCTCCGTGAAGCGCGCGTTCATCGCCATCGAGGACAACAAACCGCAGGCGATCTTAAAGATGCGCGAGTATGTCTCCAAGGGCGTGTTCCCCGGTGCAGTGAGCGTGCAGGTTGTGCCGCGACGCTACCCGATGGGGGCGGAGAAGACGCTGATCAAGACGATCCTCGGCACCGAGGTCCCCGAGGGAGGACTCCCGATGGACGTGGGTGCGCTCGTGCACAACGTCGCTACCCTAGCGGCGGTCCACGATGCGGTTGTCCTCGGGAAGCCGCTCGTGGAGCGAGTGGTATCGGTCACCGGCCTGGTGAAGACCCCCAAGAACTTCCTGGCGCGCTTCGGCACACCTGCTTCCGCGTTGATCGAGCTGTGCGGTGGGAGCGATGCGAGCGCGGATGAGCTGATCTTCGGCGGCCCGATGATGGGAATCGCGCAGCCATCCTTCGACACGGCGATCATCAAGGGAACAAACTGTATTCTTCTAAAGAAGAGCGACATCCGTGAGGAGCATGACTGCGTCCGTTGCGGGCGTTGCGTCGAGACGTGTCCGATGGGGTTGGTGCCGCTGCAGTTCGTCAATCTTGTAAAGCACGAGGACTACGAATACCTGGCCGATTTTCACATCAACAACTGCGTTGAGTGTGGGGCGTGCGCGTACGGTTGCCCGGCGAACATCCCGCTGGTCTCCTACATCAAGGTCGGCAAGCTCGAACTGCGCAAACTGGGGGTGAAGTGATGGACAACAAACCGCTTGTTCTCTCTCCGTCGCCGCATCTGCGCGGGAGGAACTCGATCAAGAAAGACATGTACCTCGTGATCCTCGCGCTCCTTTTCCCCACCGCCGGCGCGGTCTACTTCTTCGGGTTCTATGTCCTGTTGATGGTTGCCGTATCTCTGCTCTCGGCCGTTCTCACCGAATACGTGGCGAAGATGATGCGCAGGCGGCCATTCACGCTCGATGGGAGCGCGCTCGTCACCGCGATCTTGTTCGTGCTGGTGATGCCCCCGCGCACCCCGCTGTGGATCGTCGTTGTGGGCTCCGTGTTCGCCGTCGCGGTCGCCAAAGAGATGTTCGGCGGTCTGGGGCACAATGTATTCAACCCGGCACTTGCCGCGCGCGCGTTTGTCACCGTCTCCTTTGCCGGTGCACTCAGCCGCTGGATCGCGCCAGTTCACTCGATGCTCGCCGACGGCGTGGCCACCGCGACGCCGCTCAGCGAGAGCTTCGCCTACACGTTGAGCAAGACCGAGATGTACAAGGCGCTCTTCTTGGGAAACGTTGGCGGGAGCGTGGGGGAAACATCGGCCCTCCTCATCCTGATCGGAGGGTTGATCCTCATCGCCTTTCGCCTGATTAAGTGGCAGGTGCCGGTCTTCTACATCGGCACGGTTGCCCTGCTCAGTTTGGCCCTCGGACAGGATCCGCTGTTCCAGATCCTCGCCGGTGGGCTCTTCCTGGGGGCATTTTTCATGGCTACCGACTATGTTACGACACCGATCACAACTAAGGGAAAGGTCATCTTCGCCATCGGAGCGGGGGTGCTTGTCGTCCTCATTCGCACGTACGGGAGCATGCCCGAGGGAGTCTGCTACTCGATCCTGCTGATGAACGCGTTCACTCCGCTGATCGATCGCCATGTGCGACCGAAGGTGTTCGGACTGGTCAAGAAGACGAAGAAGGAGGCGGCATGAGCAAGAAGAGAGAGTTCTGGCCGGTCATCTTCCTGACGCTGGTCGTCGTTATCTCCATCGTCGCCCTTACCCTGGCCAACGGAATCACCAAGGACAAGATCGTTCAGGCAAAGCAGGATGCGGTCGCGGAGATGCTGGCGACGCTGTTCCCGAACATGGAGTCGTTCACCTATGACGAGGATGGCGGCCTGTACACCGTCCTCTCGGGCGGGGAGCCGATCGGCCACGCGTTCATGGCCCAGGGTCGCGGGTACGGAGGGACGATTGATATCCTCATCGGATTGAAACCGGACAACAAGTCACTCCAGGGAATAAAGATCATCACTCAACAGGAGACGCCGGGGCTGGGAGCGAAGATCATCAACACCTCCTTCCTCGATCAATTCAATGGAGTAGGAGTGAACGAGGTTGAGCTTTCGCGAGACGGCGGCAAGATCGATGCAATCACCGGAGCGACGATCAGCTCCACCGCGGTCGTGAACGGAGTGAAGCAAGCCATCATAAAAGAGCTTGTAAATCAACAGAAAGGGGGGGATTCATGAGTTCCTTCGGGAAGAACCTCATAAGAGGGGTCGTGCGTTCGAATCCGACGTTCGTCCTCCTGCTCGGGCTGTGCCCGACGCTCGCCGTGAGCACATCTCTGGACAACGCAATCGGGATGACGGCCGCGTTCGTATTCGTCCTTGTCGCGTCGAACATCCTCATTTCACTGGTGCACAATTACGTTCCGGACAAGGTGAGAATTCCCGTGTTCATCGTGATCATCGCCACGCTGGTGAGCATCGTTGACTTGATGATGCAGGGGTTCGTCCCAGCGCTGAGTAAGTCGCTTGGGATCTACATCCCGCTGATCGTGGTCAACTGCATCATTCTCGGTCGCGCCGAGGCGTTCGCCAGCAGGAACGGCGTTCTCGACTCGATCGCCGATGCGTTGGGGATCGGCACCGGATTCGGCCTGGCGATACTCATCATATCGTTCATCAGGCAGTTGCTTGGGACGGGGGAGCTCGACCTATTCGGACGCCATCTCTTCACCATTCCCGGGTTCAGCGAGAATCCGGTATCGATCCTGATGCTCCCGATGGGGGCGTTTCTCGTCATCGGCACGCTCCTCGCTCTCTTCAAGTGGATGGGGGTGACCAAGAATGAATAATCTGTTCGTCATTTTCTTCAGCATGGCGCTAGTGAACAACATGATCCTCGCCAAGTTTCTCGGGTTGTGCCCGTTCTTCGGCGTCTCCAAGAAGACGAAGAGCGCGGTCAGTATGGGGCTGGCGGTGTTGCTGGTAATGCTCGTCGCCTCTGCCGTGACATGGCCGATCTACTACTACATCCTCGTCCCTTACGGAGTGGAAGTGATGAAGACGGTGATCTTCATCCTCGTCATCGCGTCACTCGTGCAGATCATCGAGATGGCGATCAAACGGACGAACCTCACCCTGTACAACGCGCTTGGAATATACCTGCCGTTGATCACGACGAACTGCGCCGTCCTCGGGATTACGTTTATCAACGTGGACCAGACGTACACGTTCTTGGAATCGCTCTTCGCCGCTTTCGGTGCGGGATCGGGATTCCTGCTGGTACTGCTCATCATGTCGGGGATCCGAGAGCGGTTGGAGCTTGCGGATACACCGATCGCGTTTAGGGGGACGCCGATTGCGTTCATCACGGCGATGCTCCTCGGCCTTTCATTTCTCGCGTTCAAGGGGATGGTATAGGTGAACGCTACACTCACGGTTGTAGTACTCTCCTCGATCGGCTTCTTCTCCGGGTTGATGATCTACGTGGCGAGCAAGGTCCTCCCCAAGGAGGATGAATCGCTAGCCGAGGCCGCGCGAATCAAGGAGTTCCTCCCCGGGGCCGATTGTGGAGCCTGTGGTCATCCCGGCTGCTTTGCTTACGCGCAAGCTGTCGCTCATGACAAGCAAGTGTTTGTCAAAACCCCTTGCCCGACCCTTGCCCAGGATGATGAAGGGATGCAGAAACTGGAGGATTACCTTGGTTTGGAGGCTGAGGCAACCGTCGGCAACAAGGCAGTCGTGCACTGCACCGGTGGCTCGCATCCAATTGCAGACTACACTGGGTTGCAGACGTGCGCTGCCGCGGTGCAGCTGGCATCGGGATTCAACGAGTGTTTGTATTCCTGCCTCGGCCTAGGGGATTGCGTACGCGTATGCCCTACGGGGGCGATGTCCATTGATGAGGAGAAGCATGTCGCGGTTGTCGATTGGGAGACGTGTATCGGTTGTGGACTGTGCGTTGCTGCCTGCCCACAAGGACTCACGGAACTCATCCCGGCAAACACTCCCCAGTACCTTGCCTGCAACTACCAGGCGAAACGCGATATTCCGGGGCGCAAGCGTTGCTCGGACGGGTGCATCCACTGCCACATCTGCGAGAAGGTTTCTCCAGAGGGTGCGGTCGCGTGGGACGAGAAGAAGGACCTCCCCATCTTCCACGTCACTCAGATCGATACGGCGATCGGGAAGTGTCCGCGTCACGTGATCAGAAAGACCGCTGCGTACGAGGAAGAGAAGGAAACCGTAGGAGCGGCCGCTCAGGAGACTGCGTAGCAGTTGTGATCAGTAATGAGTGATGGGTGATGAGACGAAACTGCACGGTCGATGCCGGGGATGATTGCTGACATTCACTCGACGTTTTAAGGGGGAGCGAAAACATACCGGCGAGAGGCAATAATTCTGTTCCCTCAAGAAGCCGTAATACAAAGCGTTAGACATTCCACGATTGCAGCTGGTTCTCGTTTCCTGCTCCAGAGAGTGAGAAGCCAAGAAGAAGGCCCGCATATGGCGGGCCTTCTTACCTCGGCAGTGAGGGCGGTTGACTGCTTGGGAGGTATCTCTAATTTCCTCCGATGTGAATGCGGATTGAGAAGTGCCACTGGCCATCCGGGCCGTAGTACCAGTACCAACCTGAAGAGGGTGCCCCTTGCTGCCACTGTCCATTCGACCAATACCAGCTTCCACCCGGGAACCAGCCGAAGAACGGAGGGCAGGAATAGCAGTTGGATGGAGGAGGCGTGTAGCTTGGGGGAGGCGTATAGCTTGGCGGGGGCGTGTAACCGGACGGTGGAGTGTAGCCATACCCTGAACTAACGATGGTGAACGACGCCCAAGCGGTCGTCCAGCAAGCCTGCGGGGTGATCCCCATGATCTGCCCCTGGATGCCCTGCGGGGCTACTTGCGGGTACGGTTCTGTGTAGGTGCTCGGCGTCAGGTTGAGTGGGATTAGGCTTGCGAATATCTGCAGCTTCTCCAGACCTGTGGGAGGCGTGATAAGGAACCTATAGGACGCATCGGGGAGGACATGCGTTCCCGCCGCAACGAAGTTGTTCTGCGAGTAGGCATTGGGGAAGACCAGGCGAACGATGCCGTCCGGCTGCAGGTCATAGATGTAGATGTACGCTTGTTGGTTGACGGCAAAGTAGATCAGTGCATTCTCCCCCACAACGTAGGTCTGCTTATCCGTCCATACGTTGACCGTCAGATTCCCGGGATTGGGAGAGGGAATAACCCCCAGTGGAGTCGGAGCGCTCTGGCCGCTGGCAAGGACCGGGACCAGCACTAATCCGACAAGAAGAGCTGCTAGGAAAAACCTTTGTAATTTTCGCATCTTGATCACCTCGCTTGGATCTACACCCGCCACCGCCCCTAGTTTCATGCGATCTCACGTCCGATACATCGCCTTATCATCTCGCATGCACGTGTTGCCATCTACATCTCTCTTATGTATGGTTTCAAAGTGCGGTTCACTGTTGGCTTGACTGAGCGCAGCGGGCGTG
>CAZRQM010000013.1:7372-16648 GCA_964602385.1 uncultured Thermotogae bacterium
CCGGCTGTGGGAAGAGCGCTGTCGGGAGAATCCTGGCCAAGCGCGAAGGAACCACGTGGGTCGACCTGGACCAGCTTGCGTGGGAAAGCTACCAGCCGAACAGCCCGACGTACGATCGGCTCGTCGCCCGATTTGGAAAGGAGATTCTTTCGGCAAGCGGAGAGATCGCTCGCTCGAAGCTAGGGCAAATCGTCTTCTCCGACAGCGCCTCTCTAGTGGACCTAAATGCGATTGTTCATCCGGCATTAAGCGAGAAGCTGCGTTCGGTCATAGACGAGGAGAAAGCCAAGGGAACTCGCATTCTACTCGTCGAGGGAGCGCTCCTCGGTGTCTCCCCTCACGTCGACTACTCTCTGTTCGATGCGCTCCTCTGGCTCACGGCAAGCCGTGAAACACGCGGGGAACGCCTGCGCACCGCCGGTCGCGTGCACCACCTGCGGCGCCATCTGGAATCGCCAAAGGCGGCACACACGATCAACATCGCTGCTGAAGGGAGCATCGAACAGACGGCGAAGCACGTTCTCGAAGCGATAGGCCATCTCCCTCCAGACAGGTAATCTCAAGCATCCACATCATCAACGGAGCGGGCGAATGTCCGTTCTCACCAGGCCATAAGTACAGTGTAACTAGGCAGATTCTCATAGAATTGAGAGTGGAGATCAGACAATGCGCGAGATACGTATACAGCAGGAGATTGTTGTTCGTGCCACAAACGAGATTGGCACCATGGCTAGGATGATTCGTGTCTTAAGCGACATGGGGATCAATCTCCTCTCCGTCGTGGTGAAGACAGATGGCGCCGAAACCGCGATTCATCTCATCACTAGTTCGCAATCCTTTGCCCGCGACGCCCTGCGCAAGGCCGACTTCATCGTTGAAGAGCGCGAAGTCCTAGTTGTAGAGCTTCCACACCATCCCGGTTTCTTGTGTCGCGTCACTGAAGCATTGGCGCGTAAGGGGATCGGAATCGACGAGCTCTACGCAACTGTACCACTAGAAAGCACAACAGGCCTCGTCGTTCTCACCTGTTCTGACAACGAACTGGCGCTGCAGGCATTGCGTCCCCACTGTCACTGAAATTCTCGGTTGTCTTCCTGGTTTGCCTACGCGTCGCTTACTTGACCGCGAGCGGCACGAGAGTTGCTTCCCCGGCGCTATCGGTGATCCACACGAAGTACCTCCCGATAGCGAGCGCGCTCGCATCGATGGTGAGGAGCGATTCCCCCTTGGAGTAGTGAGTTGAGAAGGATAGCCCTGATGCCGCAGCTCCACCACCACCCGCCGCTTCAAGACCGATCGCCGCCACCTTGATGCGTGGCTTGCCCATCCCCGCGAGGTCCACATCGACCGCTCCCGTAGCTTGAATCGGCGTGATCCTCTCCTGCGCAAGGAGCGTCAAATCATCAATCGAGGGGGAGTTAGGTTTCCCCGCGCTGGCGATGAGGCGGTCGCCATCTGCATCGTGGCCGCTGATGAGGATACCCGGGTTGGTATGCCAGTTTGCGTCCAGGTCCTCGCTCAGAGGATCGGTGCGCTCCATCGTAGCGCACGTGTCGACGTCTCCTGCCGGCCATCCCGCCGTGCTTGGGTGCTCGCCGTTAGCGGTGTCCACGACATTTCCCTCCGGATTGATGAGTAGTATGACCGCCCCACCGTCAAGGAGAATGTAGTTGTAGGTTGTGCTCCTGTCGTAGACTAGATCGGCGGCAACGTCACTCACGGTGTGTTCGCCACGTCGCTCAAGGAGGTAGTAGCCATGGCCACCATCCTCTCTCTTCCCGGCGGTCCACCACGACATATCAATCACGCGCCACGTGTTACCGCTCGAAGGGATGAACGCGATTTGTGAGCCCGGAGTGTGCGGGGAGGAGAGGTCGATCGGAGAGGGGCTGATCGTGCCCGCTAGTGGCACGCGCGTCCACTGATCCTCCGCGGGGACTGCCTCTCCTTTGCGATACCAGTAGAGGCTCCAGCCGGTTAGGTCCACGGGGATCGAGCCCAGATTGCGCAGCTCAATCCACTCGTCAGCCGGACTGGCGGGTGTCCCCGCCCACGCAATTTCGTTGATGATCACCCTTCCATCGAGCGACTGAGCTGCGCTCCCTCCTCCTCCCGCACTTGCCTCTGTCACGTCGATGCTGAGGGATGTGCTGGCACTCGTGCCCTCGCCGGCGAGACCCTGCCCGGTTATCGACGCAGCATTAGTTAGCGGCCCGGGGAGGTCATTTTCACTGATCGTGTACTCTGCATAGGCGACGATCGTCTCTCCGGGAGCAATCACCGTCGTCGGAAGGGGGATCTCTCCCAGGTGATCGTCTGTGAGGACCAGATCAGTGATCGTCGTCCGGCCAACATTCGTTATCGTGTACGTGTAGGTGATCACATCACCGACCGCTGCCTCGCTGGTATCACATGTCTTCGTTAGCTCCAGGTTCCCGGAGGACAAAAGACCGTACAGGGCTAGGGTGTCGCTTCCTTGCACACTTCTACCGGAGGGATCAGTCGCCGTCACAGTTACCGTATCGGAAAAAGCCCCTGGCAAGTCCTCTTCGGTGATCGTTACCGTGAACGATCCGAGCAGGGTTCCCCATGGCGCAAGCTGTGTGCGAGAAAGGCGAATCTCCCCTAGGCGTTCATCGTACAGTGTCAGGTTATCGAGGATACTCTCACCGGTGTTGGTGATCGTGTATACATAGGTGATCTCCTCTCCCACCGACAGCGGGTCAAACGGGGAGATGGGAAAGCCACGACTGTCCTGCGCGGTGAGTGTAATCTCGATTGCCGCTTGCTGAGAACGCAGGCTGACACTCACGCTTGCGCTGTCGGTCACCTGTTTTTCATCCTCGGTCTCCCCGCTTGCCGTGGCCGTGTTCACGATCGGACCGGGGAAGAGGTCGGGGCTCACCATAAGCTCGGCGCTTCCGCTGGTTGACTCTCCGGGTGCGAGGACATCCTTTCCTAGACTGATCGGCCCCAGCTTGTTGTCATTCGCACTGACAGCGGAGAGTGTACTCTCCCCAGAGTTGGTCACGATGTAGGTATAGGTGATCGTCTCTCCCAGTCCGGCAGTATCTCGATCCGCAGTCTTATCGATCGTGATCTTCGCTGTCTTCGTTGGCGGCGTTGGGACAGAGGCGAGGCTCACGGTGATCACGACCGCATCGCTTGTGCTCTCCCCGCAGACATCCGTTGCCACGAGCCTCAACTGAAGCGTCGCCTCGGTATTCGGGGCGGTGAGAGTCGTGTTCGGTGAGCTCGGATCGGATAGGACCACCGTCGGGTCGGCGATCTGCTCCCAATGAACATCCGCAAGGGGACCATCCGCGTCCGTCGCCGTGCCGGTGAGGATAACGTTATCACCCGGATGCACGAATTGATCCTCACCGGCGTTCACCTGTGGGAGGTGATTGACATTGATTACATGGATTTGCACATCATCGCTTCCTGTCGCACCCAGATTATCGCTGACCGTCAGCGTGAGCATGATATCCGTTCCATCACAGTCATCGACGTTTGGTGCGGTGTAGGTAGCGTGCAGTTTGTGAGGGTCATCAAACGCCCCACCGGCCCCACCATCGTTCCACTCGTAGGATGCAATGTAACCGTCACTGTCGGTAGCCGTGGCATCGGCGAGTTTCACGTCCTGAACCTCGTTTACCGCCTTGTCGACACCTGCGTTCGCGGTAGGAAACGAGTTCACACTCAGCCAGAACGAGTCGCTTGACTGCCCACCATCAGCATCAGTAGCACTCAGCGTCACCCGGACTGGTCCGCTCAACGTTGGTGCTGTGTAGGTCGGGTGGATGATCGATGGATCGACGAACATTCCCACCGGTGTCCCGTCGCTTGAGTGTGCCTCCCACTCGTAAGAAACGATTGGCCCGTCTCCGTCCCCAGCCCAGGCGTCGGAGAACGTGCTCGTGGCCCCCAAGCGTACCATCCTATCCTGCCCCGCATCGACCGAGGGGAGAACGTTGACCGTCACGCTAGCGGAACCGAGCATGCTCGATCCGTCGGTGATATCCGCGGTGTTGCTCAACGTCGCGGGCGCGGTGGATTCCACACGAGATCTGATGTCAACCGTGACTATCGCCCCCACCGCCACTGTGCCGAGCGGAATCATTCCGTACGGCGGCAGTGTATGCCAGTCACCGGCGTCTACGCTGTAGGTCGCGTTGTACTGATCGACTCCGTTCGGCAGGTTGTCGTCCACGGTTAGATTCGCAGTGGAACTGCCATTGGTTACGACGATCTTGTAAGCGAGGTAATCCCAGCGAGAAACGGGGTCTGGCGATGCCGTCAGGCTGATCGTTGCGCTGCTCCCCAGTGCAAGGCTGACATACACCCCGATGATGATGAACACTCCAACAACGACACGCAACACGCGAGTGAGCATAGACCTAGCCTCCAACAGAGAGTGTCATCAATGGAGGTCGCCACTGCGGTAATCATTGTCACACTTGGCGTGCAAGTTTGTTCTCTACGGAAAAGACAAAAGCCACTCTCAGTTCATGAACAATCGCCGGGAGCGGTAGAAGTATTCCCCACCGGAGATGACCGCAAGTGCAATAGCGAGGTAGAGGAAGACAGACCTTAACGTCATCAAGGCTGGACCAAGCTGGAAATAGCGACCCGTGAGAATGATCAGAACAAGTCCGATGTGTGACATGGTTTTTAATTTACCCAGCAGGCTGGCGGCGATTACCTTCCCCTCGGCGATCGCCATGATCCGTAGGCCCGTGACGAGGAACTCGCGAGCGATGATCACCATTGCCACCGCTGCGCTCAATTCTCCCAACTGCACAAACGAGATCAGTGCGCCGGCGATGAGGAGCTTATCGGCAATCGGATCGGCGAACTTGCCGAAGACCGTTGTCTGATTCATGCTGCGTGCAAGGTAACCGTCGACCGCGTCCGATGCCGCCGCCAGTACGAACAGAACGATCGCCAGGATCGTCCCCACCGGCTTCTCCAGCAGAAGCAGGTACATGAACAGCGGCACACTGGCGATGCGCGCAAGCGTTATCTGATTTGGGATATTGAAGCACATCGGTCTTCCTCCCGTTGAAGTGACGTGTCGGTCGCCCGTTGCCAATCGTATCACCGCAGACGAGCGGCGTCCACGATCTGGGCAAACGATTCTGCGACTAGGGATGCCCCGCCGACGAGTGCTCCGTCAATGTCCGGCTGTGCCAACAGCGATGCGGCGTTTGCCGGCTTGACGCTTCCACCGTACAGGATGCGGATCCCCTGCGCGGCCTTTTCGCTGTAGTGCATAGCGATCCAATGCCTGATCATACTGATCGTTTCCTGCGCCACCTCGGGCGTAGCCGTCTTCCCCGTTCCGATCGCCCAGATCGGCTCGTAGGCGATGGTTATCCTCATAAGTGCGCTTTCATCGATCCCGGTTAGATCCTGGGTGAACTGGCGGGTGATCTTCTCTTCCACCCGATCGTGCTCGGAAAGGGTTTCCCCCACGCACAGGATCGGGCTGAGGCTGGAATCGAGGGCCACATTCAGCTTGCGCGCAACGATTGTGTCATCTTCGTCGAACAACTCTCGCCGTTCGGAGTGGCCGACGAGGACATGGCTGCAACCGCACGCCTTGAGCATTTCCGCCGAAATCGCGCCGGTGAACGCTCCTTCCGCCTCGTAGTGCACGTCTTGCGCGCCAAGCTCCAACGCCTCGCCTTGCAGCAGCCTCCCAGCTCGGTCCAAGCTGGTGTACGGTGGAATGATCAGGACCTCGATATCCCCGATCTCTTCCAGCCTGGGCAGCAATTCCGTGATGAATCGCTCCGTCTCCTCCGCGCTCTTGTGCATCTTCCAATTGCCCGCAATCAATGGACGTCTCATGGTCATTTGTGCCTCCGTCGCATGATTATAGCCTGGAGAGGCGATCGTGCGAGCCGATTGACTTCGCGCGCGCCGCCCTCTATGATCGACACAGTCAAGGATCTTGTAAGGAGGTACGCATGGCAATCACAGTTGCGGCAATAGTGGCGATAGTGCTCATCTTCCTGATGAACTCGATTCGCGTCGTACGCGAGTATGAACGGGGTGTGATCTTCCGCCTGGGGCGGCTGGTGGGGGCAAAGGGGCCGGGGATATTCCTGCTTATCCCGATCATCGACAAGATGGTGAAAATCACATTACGAATGGTCACCCTGGATGTGCCACCGCAGGAAGTAATAACCAAGGACAACGTGACGACAAGCGTCAACGCCGTCCTATTCTTCCGTGTGGTCGATCCGTGCGCGGCCGTGGTAGAGGTACAGAACTACATCGAGGCGACCCGGCAGATCGCGATGACCACGCTTAGAAGCGTCCTCGGTGGAGTGGAGCTCGACCAGCTCCTCGCCGAGCGCGAGGAGATCAACCTCAAGCTGAAGGAGATAATCGACGAGCAGACAGACCCGTGGGGGATCAAGGTGAAGACCGTGGAGATCAAGGATGTAAAGATCCCAGTGGACATGCAGCGTGCGATCGCGCGTCAGGCCGAGGCCGAGCGGGAGCGCCGCGCGAAGATCATCAACGCGACGGGAGAGCTGCAGGCGGCGACCAAACTCTCCGAGGCAGCAGCGATCATCAGTAAGAACCCGGGGGCGATGCAGCTTCGTTATCTGCAGAGCCTCGTCGACATCTCGGCAGAGAACGCGTCCACCATTGTCTTCCCGATCCCGATCGACATGTTCAAGCTCTTTCAGGGCAAGGGTCAACAGGACAGCGAATAAAGAGTAGATGAAGCATTACGACGTAGTGGTAGTCGGCGCCGGCCATGCCGGCTGTGAAGCGGCGTATGCCTCGGCCTGCCTTGGTATTAAGACGGCACTTGTCACGATCAACCTCTCCGAGATCGGCAAAATGCCGTGCAACCCGGCGATCGGCGGACCTGGGAAGTCGCAGATCGTGCGCGAGATTGATGCCCTCGGTGGGATGATGGGGCAGATCACCGACCAGTCCACGCTTAACATCCGTCTCTTGAACACCAGCAAGGGCAGGGCGATGCAGGTAAGGCGTGCCCAGGCCGACCGCGACGCGTACAAGCAGCTCTGGAAGAAGACGCTCGAACAGATGGACAGCCTCGACCTGATCGAGGGAATGGTCGATGAGGTCGTGATCGCAGATCACCTCGTGAGCGGTGTTCGCCTCCGCGAGGGGCTGGAGATCAAGGCCAAAGCGATCATCGTGGCCGCTGGCACGTTCCTAAATGGCGAGGTACTGATCGGAAACCTCGTCTATCCGGCGGGACGTACCGGCGAGCCGCCGTCGATTGGCCTCGCGCAATCACTCCGCGGTCTCGGGCTACGCATGAGTCGCTTGAAGACCGGGACGACTCCACGGGTGAACAAGCGTTCGATCGACACAAGCGAGCTTGAGCGTCAGCACACAAGCGACATCCCTCTCGGCTTTTCCTTCTGGCGCGAGCAGCGCGTACTGCCGGACGACTTCCCGGTCTACGTCTCCTACACCAACGAACAGACGCATCGCGTTATCCGCGACAACCTCTCCCTCACCCCGAATTTCAACGGTCTCATCACAAGCGAAGGTCCGCGCCACTGCCCCTCGCTGGAGGCAAAGATCGTCAAGTTTCCAGAGCGCACGAGCCACAAGGTCTTCCTTGAGCCAGAGGGGAGAAACTCGGCCGAGATCTACCTGCAGGGGATCTACACCGCCTTCCCTCCCGACATCCAGGACCGCATCGTGCACAGCATCGTGGGATTGGAGCATGCGCAGATCGAGCGCTACGGCTACGACATTCAGTACGACTACATCGATCCGACCCAGCTCTCGCCGACCCTTGAAGTGAACGGGATCGACGGGTTGTTTCTCGCCGGACAGGTGAACGGAACGACCGGATATGAGGAGGCGGCCGGGCAGGGATTGATCGCCGGCGTGAACGCCGCTCGCCTCGTGAAGGGTGATCCTCCGTTCGTCATCTCCCGTGGGGAGGCGTTCATCGGAGTGATGATCGACGACCTCGTCACCAAAGGCGTGACCGAGCCTTACCGCATGCTCCCCTCCCGCGCCGAGTACCGGATCACCCTGCGCGAGGGAAACGCCGACCTGCGCCTGGCAGGGATCGGACACGAGATTGGTCTGCTCGACGATCGCTGCCACGAACAGGCAATGGCGCGAAAGGAGGAGATCGAGCGACTCATCTCTCACCTCAAGAGCGAACGAATTGGGTCTCGTCATCCGCTAAATGAGGTCCTCGCCAGAAGTGGTACACCCGTCTTAACCGACAACGGGGCGAGCCTGTACGAGCTCCTCCGGCGACCGCCGGTGCGCCTCTCCGACCTCATCAATCCCAATGGCAATCCGCAGGATGTTCTCAGTGAAGTGGAGATCGAAGCCAAGTACAGCGGCTACTTGGAGCAGCAGGAGCGGGAGATCGAGCGCCTTCGCCGGATGGAGGAACTGATCATCCCTGATGAGATTGACTACGCCACCCTGGAGAGCCTATCGATCGAAGGGCGCGATCTCCTCGCCCGCGTGCGCCCGCACACATTCGGCCAAGCATCGCGCATCCCGGGAGTGGCGCAGGCCGACCTGTCGATGCTGGCGATCATGCTGCGACGGTAGCATACATATGGATGTGGACGATTGCGGGTCATACGAGAATCCTTCTCAAGTATCACGAGCAGCCTGCGGGAGGCACTATCATGGTTGGGCCACACACTATATGGAGATCATCGCAGAAGAAGTGATGTGTTTCATTGAGGTGATCGGTCGGTGTCCACCAAATCATGCATCTACGAGCTTCTTCGCCTGTGGAATGACGCGGCGGCGGTGAGAACTCTGAAGCTTGGAAAGCGCACAGTGCGCGGCGCAGTGGGAACGGCGACGGGGCGGGTGTTGAGGAAACTGCTTAAATAGTCGGATCAATGCGTCGGGCTAACGTCCCCAACAAGCAGTTCTGCCAGGCGTTCCGCGAGTACAGGCGGATCATCCTGCGCTAATTCCTCCGTAAGCGAAAGCCAAATCCCTGCCATACCCATGATTGATGGACAACGACTGATGTGGCATACTGAGAATCAGAGGAGGTGCTTCCATTGTGCCAGCGGCTGAAGTCAATCACGTATTCAAGTCCTACGCAGATAAGGCCGTGGTTAACGATCTATCCTTCTCTGTCGCTCGCGGTGAGATATTGGGCTTAATCGGTCCCAATGGTGCGGGCAAGACTACCACCATCAGGATGATGATGGACATCATCAAGCCAGACTCGGGCGACGTGACAATCCTCGGCGAGAAGTTGAGTGAAGCCAGCAAGAA
>CAZRQM010000014.1:0-16460 GCA_964602385.1 uncultured Thermotogae bacterium
TCCTCGGGTATCCGTTTATCATGATGTCATCGCCGCATCGCGTGATGTTAACATCGCGGAGCCGGAGGGCATCGGCGACTTGGGCGACACCCTCTCCACCGACTGCGGGCACCCCATCGCGGCCACCGATGATCATCGGGGCAATGAAGAACGAGACCTTGTCCACAAGACCAGCGGCTAGAAACGCAGCGGCGATCTCACCGCCACCTTCGATGAGTAAAGAGTCCAGGTGCTCCTTCCCGAGGCGAGAAAGGAGCGCGCGTAGGTCCACCTTCCCACCATTGCCCGGGAGACGCCATATTTCGACACCGCGGTCGCAAAGGTTCTTCTCCTTGTTCTCAGGCATCGTTGCGGTGGCAACGATCGTCCGACCTTCTGCGGAGAGC
Source organism: uncultured Thermotogae bacterium (assembly GCA_964602385.1). Classification (GTDB taxonomy): domain Bacteria; phylum Bipolaricaulota; class Bipolaricaulia; order UBA7950; family UBA9294; genus M55B144. The sequence continues at coordinate 387 of CAZRQM010000014.1, forward strand.
ATGCGGGCGTCGAGCGGGATGCGGCCGCGGCCGTCGAGAACGATCCGTACCGGATTCGGCCCTTCGACGTGCCGAACGGTGAGGAGAGGATCATCGTTGATCACCGTGTTCGCTCCGACAAGTATCGCCGCGAACCTCCGCCGTAACCGATGAACCTCAGTCCGAGATCTATCCCCACTGATCCACTTGGAGTCCCCGGTATGCGTCGCAATCTTTCCATCGAGGCTCTCAGCGAGTTTGAGCTGCACGAAGGGCAAACCCGTCTCAACAAACGTGAAGAAGATCTCGTTTGCTCGTCTTGCCTCCTTTTCCAGCACGCCTTCGGTCACTTCGATTCCGGCGGCGCGTATCTTCCTGATCCCTTCACCGTTTACAAGCGGGTTGGGATCGCGACAGGCAACAACGGCGCGGGAGATTCTCGCTTGGATGATGCTATCGGCACACGGCGGAGTCTTACCGTAGTGGGAACAAGGCTCAAGCGTTACGTAGATCGTCGCCCCACATGCCCTTTCACCAGCCTCTTCTAGCGCGAACACCTCGGCGTGCGGGCCGCCGAATTCGTGGTGATAGCCCTGACCAACAATCTTCCCGTCCTTGACCACGACCGCGCCGACGATTGGGTTGGGGTTTGTGTACCCCTTGCCCTTGTGCGCCAAATCGAGGGCGAGGCGCATGTAGCGCTCGTCGATCGAGTCTGTGGAGTTCATCGGGTTCGTAGGGTTCATTGAGTCTGTTGAGTTCATAGGGTTCGTGGGGTTCGTAGGGTTCATGGGATCATTTTGCTGCGGCGATGAGGGCGCGCATGGCGGCGATCCGATCGGGGTGCTTGAAGATCGCCGAGCCGGCGACAATCAGCTCCGCTCCCGCATCGACCACATCTTTCACATTGGTATCGCTGATACCGCCGTCGACCGAGATCATCACCTTCCGCTCTCCGATCTCATCCTTGAGTTTACCGATCCGCTTCACTGCCTCGGGCATGAATGCCTGCCCCCCGAAACCGGGTTCGACGCTCATCACGAGGACGAGGTCGACGAGGTCAAGGTAGGGGAATACGGCAGTGATAGGGATTATCGGCCTAAGAGAGATCCCAACCTTGCATCCTAGCCCACGGATCTCCTCGATCGCCCGAAACGGTTCGTCCTTGGATTCGATATGGAAGGTGATCATGTCGGCCGGGGTCACCTCGAACCGCGGGGCGCATTGAATCGGGTAATCGATCATCAGGTGAATGTCGAACGGCTTCTCCAGCCCCACGCGCAGGGAGTTCACGACCGGTGGGCCGATCGTCAGGTTGGGTACGAAGTGTCCGTCCATTACATCGATGTGGAAGTAATCGGCGAGCGGCTCGACCTCCCGTGCCTCGGCGCGCAACTTTCCAAAGTCGGCGGAGAGGATGGATGGCGCGAGTTTCATCGGCGCCTGTTGAATGAGAGGAGCATCAGCAACTGCAATGCGGCCATCGTTGCCGCGGCGACGTAGGTGAGAGCGGCGGCGAAGAGGACCTCTTTTACGCCTCCAACTTCCTCGTCGGTCACCAGCCCGCTTTGGCGCAGGCTGGCTATTGCGCGCCGGCTGGCATCAAATTCCACCGGCAATGTCACAAGTGTGAACAAGACCGCGGCGGAGAAGGCGAAGATGCCGATGGTGATGAATGCCTGATAGCGGAAGATCAGCCCGAGGAAGAAGAGCGGGAATGCCATTTGAGAACCGATGTTGGCTATCGGTACGATCGCCGTGCGCAGGGAGAGGGGTTTGTAGTCGCGCGCATGTTGTATTGCGTGTCCGGCTTCATGCGCCGCTACTCCGACCGCTGCCACCGACGTCGACTCCGGCGCGGAGAGGCGGAGGATCTTCTTGCGCGGATCGTAGTTGTCGGTGAGCGGCCCTTTCGCCGCGCCGATTGTGACGTCCGTGATTCCATTCCCCTCCAAGATTCGTTGCGCCATTTGCCCCGCCGTGATTCGCCGTGCGATTTCAACGCGCGAGTAGCGTGCGTAGGTCGATCGCACCTTGTACTGCGCGTAGATCGCCAGTACCAACGCGGGAAGAAGAATCAAAAAACTCGGTCCCATCAAGAATGGAAGTCCCCACCACATTACTCTGATCCCTCCTCATCATTATTGTCGAGTGCGAGTATACGCCGCCGTAAGAAACCCGGCAACCCGCTATGCAGCAAGAGGGCGATCCCTCCAGTGGCGCACCCCGCGCCAGCTATATCAGCTAACCAATCGAGGATGCTCGCCTCGCGCGTGATGACGAAGATCTGATGGAACTCGTCGCTACCGGCATAGAACGCGGTCAGCAGGAACGCGGCGATAAGTCGGTGTCGGCGGAAGGCTTTCCACGCAAGGAGGTAGAAGAGGCCGAACTCCAGGAAGTGAAGGACTTTGTCTCCTCCCGGAAACCGCAACAGCGGCTGCCCCCCGCTCATCGTCATGCTGGACATGATGAAGACAAGTGTCGCATAGGCAGCAAGGGCAATGATCCACGCCGTTCGCCTGTTACGCATCTGCTATCTCTCTCCTAGGCAAGTGCTTATCACGAATGACACAAATGTGACGAGTTGCACGAATTACTGATATCGATTTCTCTTGGCAGACACCGCGTGATACTACTGCATCAAGTTTCGTCATGCCCCCCTTTCCACTTGTGCCATTCGTGATCCATCCCTGGCTTCCCAGCGATGGAGGAGAGAGGGCCGATAAGCCGGATTCTGTCGTGAGGGACCATTCAACTAACGCGGCCTACCCGAGGGCTTGGACGGGCCGTCCTCGTGCGCCCCCTTACTTGGCCTTGCTCCGATCAGGGTTTACCGAGCCGATCCGGTCACCCGGATCGCTGGTGGTCTCTTACACCACCGTTTCACCCTTGCCTGTCCCCGTTTACCGGGTCATCGGCGGTCTGCTCTCTGCTGCACTTTCCCTGGGGTCGCCCCCGCTGGGATTTCCCCAGTGATCTGCCCTATGGAGTCCGGACTTTCCTCAGAGTCTAGATCCAATCGGATCATCCTCCGCGGTCCCTTGGCCCTCTCTTCCTCGTCACAGTGCGCGTATAGCCGCAATGACGACAGTAGTATACAACATCCTGCTCTCTGTAAGATCGAAGACTAGGGCGAGTGCGTCGGCGTAGGATGTGTCCGCAACGCGGACAGACCCCCCTGATCACGAATACAGCGGCAACCGCCACACCAACAATGAGGAGGACTATCGATATCGTGCGCCCAGCTCCTGTCCCCGTCGCTGCCGTCTGTGTGCCACCTGACTCAATCTGCTCGTCCAACACCCCGAACAGGGCCACCATCGCTTCTTCGACGCGCCGATGCGCGACAAGATCGCTAATCCCCGCTTCCAGCCGTGAGGTAAGGTCCGGGTGTGCGCGCGTCACTTCTTCTCCACCTAGCACCTTCACAGCCCAATCCCCCTCTTTCTTGAGAAAGACAGCGAGGACTGTGCTCCCACGTGCAAGCCCCCAACTGTCAAGGATCGCGTACGCATACTGATCGATGGTGTCGTACTGGTTTTCCCACGAAGCGAGGATACTGACATCGATCCCATAACGCGCCTGCGCATCGGAGATAAGAACGTTTATTCGTTCGCGACCGTGGCGGTCGAGGACGTTTCCGAAGTCATTGAGTGCCCCAATGCGGAGAGGAAGAGCTGAAACGATACTTGAAAACAGAACGAGTGCGATGGGCACCCAGAGAAGCGAGCTCTTCAACGAGCATAGAGGATGCGCGAACAGTTTTCGCACGTCACAATCTCCATGCTATCGCGTGCGCGTTCAACCGTCGTTCCGCTCACCGTGAGCTTACATCCGCCACATGCCCCATTCCCTATCTGGACAACGGGGTCATCAAACTTCGCGTGCAGGTGTTCATACTGCTGCACTGTATGGGGAGGAAGAGCCGCGATGAGCTGCATACGTCTATCTTCCAACGCAGCGAGGTCTTGCTGCACTTGCGTGATGTGTACATCGATCTTGGCAATCTCGACGCCTAGGTCGGCCTCGCGCACAGAAAGGTTTTCCCTCTCCTGCTGGTGTTGAGCAACCGTCTCCTCGATCTCGTTCATCAACTGGAGGGCCTCGTCTTCCATCTCTCCCATCCGGGTGGTTTGGTTGCCGATCTTCATGCCCAGCGCTTCCATCTCTTTGAAGCTGATTATCCCTGTGTCGAGCTGGTGTTGATAATCGCGGATCTGAGCGTCAAGATTGTCCACCTCAAGATTCATCATCAGACTGTTGTGCTGCAGTTGTTCCAGATGCTCTTGCAGCGTGTTCACCGCGGAGCGTTCCTGTTCAGCCCTCCGCCGCAGTTGCTCCTTCTGCGCATCCAGGCCCCTGACCCGCGAGGCAAGATCACCACGTTCGTGATCTATCTGCTGCAGCTCGATCAGCTGCGTGATGGCATCGTTCACAGTCCCTCCTTACAGAAGACCATATCTTCCTCCGACTATAAGAGGATGAACGACACAGCGCAAGTCACGAGTCATTTATCGGCATCTCATAGACACGCCATGTCTTGTAGCGACGCCCACCCATGAACGCCGATGCACGCAGGATGAGGTCGTTGTCCTCGAGGAGCATCGACGGTTCACACGTCTCGTAGCCGTGCGCGAGGGCGTAGCCCAATACCTCGTGGTAGAGCACGGCATCGACGCCCAACTTGCGGAACTCCGGCCGAATCCCAAAGAACATGAGCCGAATGCGCGGGATGTGGCGGCGGGTGCGCAGTAGGCGTGCAACGCGAACAGCATCCGTGTCGCGCCAGCGGCTCCACCGGGGGCGGAAAGGGACGTTAGGATCGGGGAGGGCTCCCAGGACAGCCGCGAGCTCACCGTCTACGTAAGCAAAGCGAAGCAGGCCAGGATCGGCAACGAGTTTCAGGCTGTCAGCCATCGCCGCCGCCTCGGAGTCGGTCAAGGGGAGGAAGCCCCAGTTGTTTGCCCAGGCTTCGTTGTAGATACTGACGATCTTGTCAACCTCGGCGCGCGGCTGGGAGAGGTCGATCATGCGCGTCTCTATCTGCCGCCGAGTACGCACTGCATCCACTATGCGCTGCAGCCTCTCGTCTGGGACATCCGTAATGTCAATCATATAGGCATGGTAGTCCTTCGCCTTCACGAGGCCATACCGTTCGAGAAACTCCCCGTAGTACGGTGGATTGTGTGTCAGTTCGACGGTCGGTGGTGTGTCAAAGCCATCGATAAGCACGGCTTGTTGGGACTCATGTGTGGCCGTCGAGTACCCTCCCGGACCACGCATCGTCTCCATCCCTCGTGCTGCCAGCCACTCACGGGCATGATCGAGAAGCAAGCGAGCAACGTCGTAGTCTTCAACTGTGTCGAAGAACCCGAAGAAACCGATGCGTGAGTTGTAGTGCTCGTTAAAGCGATGATTCACCGCTGCCGAGATCCTTCCTAAGAGGTTCTTCCCGTTGCGCACGAGAAAATGCGTCACCTCCGCGTTTTGGTGGTAGGGGTGCGCGGGTGTAAGAAGCCCGGTGATCCGCAAAAGGCGGCTTCCCAACATGTCCGCGCGCAACGGAGGCGTCCAATTAGGGTCGTGACGGTTGATTTGCCAGGGAACCTTCACAAACTGGCGCAAGCGGCGATCGCCCAATGGCAGCTCTTGTATCGACAGGCGCGTGTTTTCATTTCCTCTGTTTCTCATGTTCACATTATGCACAACAGTCGCAGAGAATGAAACAGCGAGTTATCCAGCCATATCAAGGTTGATCTTGCAGCCTGTTTTGGGTATTCATACGTACCATGAACGACGAAGACACGCAGATCAAGCTATGGAAGATTGTGCAGGACGAGAGCGGCGTATCTCGGCGCAAGGCACAGGACCTTGTCGCCAGTGGGGAGATCGACGTAAATGGGAAGACCGTGCGTGATCCGTTCTCCTCGGTCGTGCGGACGAGCGTCGCATCACTGCGACTTCGCGGACATCCTCTCTCCCTCGAAGCGCCCAAGCAGCGCGTCTATCGCTACTACAAGGAAGCAGGTGTCCTGTGCAGCCACGATGACCCGCACTGCGGGAACACACTCGGTCGCATACTGCGAACTGAGGGGTTCATCGGCTACACGTGGCCGGGAAGGCTCGATCAAGACGCGGAGGGGCTTATTCTGCTGACCAACGATGGCCAGATCGTGCAGCGCTTGACCCACCCCAGCTTTCGCGTGCGCAAGGTGTATCACGTCTGGCTCAATCGCTTTCCGAACGCGCAGGAGATGCGCAAGATATACGTTAGCATGCGTCGCGGCATAACAGACGACAATCAGTTACTGCGCATCCTGGAGGGAGAGACCAGCGGTCGGCCACCGCATGCTGTTGTCACGATCGCTGAAGGGCGAAAGCACGAGATCAAGCGGTTGTTCGCCCACTTCGCACTAGAAGTCGTCCGCCTTCGGCGCGTTTCCCTCGGGCCGATCACACTTGGGGACATGCGGCCGGGAGCCATTGTCCGCCTTGACGAGCACGAGACGGCGAAGCTCAATGAATTCGTCGAGCGGCTTTCTCCCACTCGCACTGGTGACGGGACAAGAGGGTCCCTATAATCTCCTCATGCGCCTTGCACTTGCACAGATCGATCCAACTGTCGGGGCGATCGACGACAACTTAAGCCTCATCCTGTCCCACATTGAGCGGGCAAAGAGAGCGGAATGCGATCTTGTCATCTTCCCCGAGCTCGCTGTGTGCGGCTATTCACCGCTTGACTTGCTGTGGCGACGGGGATTTGTGGAAAAGATGCAGGAGGCGCAAGAGAAGATCCGTCAAGCATCCGCTGGAATCGGCGTGATTGTCGGCGGCATCACGGCGCAGCATCATCACGATGGGGAGAACCTCGCTGACCCATCGTCGATCTCCGATGGTGCGGGGACAGATCTGTTCAATAGCGCCCTCTTCTTTTCTGACGGATCGCTTGTGGCGAGCGTCCCAAAACTCAATCTCCCCACCTTCGACGTGTACAGCGAGAGGCGTTACTTTACGCCCGGACCGGGCGCTCAAGTCGTCGATTTTCGCGGGAAGTCCATTGGGATCAACGTGTGTGAGGACCTGTGGGTCGACGACGGGCCTACGGACGCGCAGGCGAGCCTGGGAGCGGAGTGGATAATCAACATCTCCGCATCTCCGTTCTTCGTCGGCAAGGGAGAAGTCAGACGGCGTCTCGCAGCCCATCGGGCAAGGGAGAACGGCATCACTCTCATCTGCGCGAACCTCGTTGGTGGCCAAGACGACATCGTCTTCGACGGCGGGAGCTTCATCACCGGACCCGATGGCGATCTCCTCTACCAGGCTCCGTCCTTTGTCGAGGGGCTGTTCATTATCGATACCGAGAAGACGTGTCCTGCCCCCACTCCGAAGCAGGATCACATCACGACGGCGCGCCAAGCGATCGTCCTCGGTATCCGCGACTACCTACGCAAGAACGGCTTCTCGCGGGTAATCATCGGCATCTCCGGGGGGATCGATTCCGCACTCGTCGCTGCGCTGGCGGTGGAGGCGCTGGGGCGTGACGCAGTGAGCGGCGTATTCCTGCCAAGCGACATCAGCTCGCAAGAGAGCCATGATGACGCACACGCCCTAGCACGTAACCTCGGGATCGACATCATCGATGTGTCCATTTCCGAAGTCGTTTCTTCTTCTCACGCAGCCCTCCAACAAGGGATCACTGACCTTGCCGCGGAGAACCTGCAGGCGCGCGTGCGCGGAACGCTGCTGATGACGCTTGCCAATGAGCGCAACGCCCTTGTACTCACTACCGGGAACAAGTCGGAGATCGCGGTGGGATACAACACTCTCTACGGAGATACCGTAGGCGCGCTTGCACCCATCGCCGACCTGTACAAGACACAGGTATGGAAGATGGCACGCGGGATGGATGGTCTCATCCCGCAGCGAATCATCGACAAGCCCCCTACCGCCGAGTTGCGTCCGGGCCAGAAGGATGAGGATGACCTTCCACCTTATCCTGTGCTCGACGCCATTCTAGAACAGCTAATCGAGAAGAACGCATCGCGTGATGATCTGGTGGCGCGCGGCTTTCCGGTTGAGACGGTCGACGATGTCTTCGCGCGTTACTATAGAAACGAGTACAAGCGTCGCCAACTCCCTCCAGCGATCAAAGTGTCGGCAAAGGCATTCGGGAGCGGAAGGCGAATACCGATCACACATCGTTATCGAAGCTAGCGAGCGGAAGAGAGGGAAAGCGGGTAATGAGTGATGAGTGATGAGATAGGGCAGCAGGCAAGGTCAATGTTGCATAAGCTGAAGGTTGATGGTATGTTAGTGTCTTGAGCGAGAGCAAGCAGGTGTGGGAAGAGCTGTTTGTCAAAGTGCGATGTGTGACGAGAAAGAAAACGGCCCCGGCAGAGCCGAGGCCGTAATTGCCCCATTAGTCGATCTTGATCTCGATCGGCCTCTCGTTCTCCTTGATCGATTCCTTGAGGGGAATCATCACCTTGAGAATGCCATCCTCGAAACGGGCCTTGATTCCCTTCTTGTCCGCGATGTCAGCGGGAAGAGGGAACGTCCGCTGGAAGCTTCCGTAGTGCCGCCCCATGCGAAAGTAGTTCTCCTTCTTCACCTCTTCACTTCGCTTCATCTCACCCGAGATGCAGACTGTGTCATCTTCCACCTTGATCGAGACGTCTTCCTTCTTTGCGCCCGGAAGCTCGGTCTCTATGACTAGGTTGTTGTCCTTCTCGTAGATATCGCTGCGACCAAAGGTCGGAGTAACATCGAGACTCACCTTGTGGAAGTCCGTGAAGAGGTCATCAAACATCTTGGATAGCCCTGTTCCCAGGAGCAACGGTTCTGTACATACGATCGGAAATCGGTTTGTCATCGTAATTACCTCCTGTGTTTTGTTATTAGCAGTCAACCTTCTCAACTGCTAATAGCAGTATAGCACGCTGACTGCTAATTGTCAAGAGGGCGGCGCGGGGTTATACTCGCTCCATGGCAAAGAAGATCCTTGTTGGCGTGATCACGGCATATCAGCGTTTCATCTCACCGCTCTTTCCGCCGCGTTGCCGCTTCTATCCCACCTGCTCTCAGTACGGGAAGGAGGCAATCGTCAAGTACGGTGCGGTCAAGGGCGGTTATCTGGCGGTGCGCCGCGTGTTGCGCTGCAACCAGTTTCATCCTGGTGGGTTCGACCCTGTACCGTAGCAAGGTATCAGCCGTAAGTCTTCGCAAGTTGCCTTGAAGCAAGAAGCGATTTCCGGTCACCTGATACCCGGTTGTTGCTAGTTTTGGGAGGCGATCACTGCATGTCAGGCACACTGTATCTTGTCTCCACCCCAATCGGGAACCTCGGCGACATTACCCTGCGCGCAATAGCGACGCTGCGGATGGTTGATCAGATCATTGCCGAGGACACACGCAACACGCGCCGAATCCTGTTGCGCTATCGCATTGCGACTCCCTTCACGGCAAGCTACTACCAGGGGGTTGAGCGCGAGCGCATCGCACAGCTCCTCGAACTGCTGAGCAGTGGGAAGAATCTCGCGCTGGTGAGTGACGCCGGAACACCGCTTATCAGCGACCCTGGCTATCCTCTCGTTCGCGCCACCCTGGAACAGGGTATCTCGGTCGTCCCGATTCCCGGGGCCACTGGCCTAATCGCTGCCCTGGTCGCATCCGGCCTGCCCACGGATCACTTCGCCTTCGATGGCGCACTCCCCCGAAAACAGAGCGACAGGGAAGCGTACCTCAATAGCATCGCGAGCGAGACGCGGACGATCATCGTGCACTCCTCCCCGCACCGCGTCTTCGACGACCTGGAGGCGATCGCTTCTGTGCTTTTCGAACGTAGGATCGTCCTCGCCCGTGAGTTGACCAAGGTGCACGAGGAGTTCTTGCGGGGCAGTGCCCATGAGATTCTCGATGTGCTACAGTCTCGGGGAGATGCCAAGGGAGAGTGCATTCTGCTGATAAGCGGAGCTGAGCCTTCTCGTGAGCAGGGCAACCGGAAACTTGGAGAGGAGCTTGCCGCCCTCCTCCGAGAAGAAGGTATCTCCAGCAAGAGCGCCCTGCGTATCCTCATGCGCGCAACGAGCATGAGGCGAAACGACGCGTATAGACTGCTGCACGAAGATTGAGTGCCTCTTTGTCATTTCGAGTGGGCAAGTACTGAGACTGGGCGGAGTGCTCAGACTCTCGCGGAGGTACAGAACACTTTCACCATGAAGGACTCGAAGAGCACTTGGGGGGCCAAAGGACGAAACGCTTGATCCCGCTCTTGAGATTGGAGGATGTAGTAGCCGGTCCTGTTTACACGCCCCGAGGTGACATTGCACAGCCAATTGCTGCATTCGACAACCCATCGAGCTCCATTCTTCGTGCTCTTCGTGGTGAATTCTTTCTGACCCCCGGTCTTGCTTCGCAACCGGCATCAGGCGGGGGGCCGGTGCGGACCGAGATCAGGAGTCGCTTAGGTGTACTTGTCGGCTACGGAGGAGGCCGCGTAGGCTTGCGGCTTGATGCGGACAGCAAACCCACTGCCGATGATCATTCCAACCACTTCGTCAATCAGCTCTTTCGTGGGGCCGTTCTCACCGATATCAACGTGTATCTCTAGGTTGAAAGCCAATGGTGCAAAGCTCGACAATCCCTTGAGCAGCCGCTGCGCCAGCTCGAAGGAGAGCCACGCCTCGCGCCAGATCCGCTGTCGCAGTGAGAAAGTCTTCTTCTCCCGCACACGCGTCCAGTAATAACGTCCACCCTTCCCCACCTTGTGCACAACGATCGCGCTGACGTAGTCCACATGCGGGCCATTCACCGAGGAATCCGTCCCCACGAGCAACTCGTAGCGCGCCTTGGGGTCAGCGTGCATTTCGTCGACAATCGCCTGCACCACAGCATTAAATAATAGTTCCCCTGCGTGGGGGTTGTAGAACAGATCATTCACCATTGCCGACCATCCTACACCTCAAGGAGCGCTGCTGTCAAGCGATGGGAAGGAGGATCGTGAAGCAAGCCCCTCCTTCCGAGCGGTTGCTGGCCGTGATTTTCCCTCCGTGCGCTTCAATCCATTGCTTGGCGATCGCCAGGCCAAGACCGCTCCCACCGGCCGCGCGCGTGCGTGCTTCGTCGCCGCGATAGAAGCGTTCGAAGAGGTGTGGCAGCTCATTCTCCGGTATCCCCGGACCACAATCGAGGACACGCAAGACGAGCATGTTCTCCCACACCTCAATCTCCACGCGAATCTCCATCCCTTCTGGTGTATAGCGCAGCGCATTGCTCAACAGATTTGCCAGTACCTGGCGTATGCGCATTGAGTCGAGGGATGCAATTGGTATTTCCTCGGGCGCGGACACAAAGACCCTGGGACCGCTTTCCAACGAAACGTTCACCGTCTCCACAACCTGGTTCACGAGTGCAAGGATGTCAGCCGGCTCCTTGGACAGTCGCAGCTCACCCGCCTCGGCAAGGGCAAGGTCGCGCAGGTCATCGATCAGGCGCCCCAGGTGCAGCGTCTCCTCGTAAATGGGGGCAATTGTCTCCGCATCTGAAGGATACACGCCGTCGAGGATCGCCTCCAGGTTTCCCTGGATTATCGTCACCGGCGTTCGCAGCTCGTGGGCGATGTCGGCGGTCATCGTCTTACGCACCGTCTCCGAGCGGCTGAGGTTGTCGATCATCCGATTAAACGAGTCCCCTAATCGTCCAAATTCATCACGTGCCTTCAATAGCACCCGGGGTGACAAGTCGCCCTGCGCAATGCGCTCCGTAGCACGCGTAAGAAGCCGCAACGGGGAGAGGACCTGCGAGATGAGGATGATGGACAAGAACAGAGCGATCCCTGAGGCGATCCCTCCTCCAACAAGGGCGGAGCGTTTCGCCGAATACAGGAACTCCTCCTCAGCGGGAGGTAGCGGCGAGTTGCTGTTGTCGATGATCAGCGTGCCAATCTGCGTGCCACCCTCGCGTATAGGGTAACCGGAAGCAACCTCGGCCTTGCTAAGCTGCGTTCCTATCTGCTCCTGTTGTGTGCAGGCAACGACGATCCGATTCTCATCCGTCAACGAGAAATCCCCGCCAACGAGCGAGGTGCGACGTACTATCAATTGTCCGTTCACTGATATCGAGTACTGAGTGAACAGGAGCTTCTCGGCCCCAAACCAGTTCCCCGTGCGAAGACGATACTCGGCGAGTAGGCCACAGATCTGATTTGCCGTTTGCTCGCGCGCTTGCTCGTTGTAGGCGGCAAAGCGGGTGGTGATCGTGTGCGCGGTCATGAAGTAGACGAGGGCAACAGCAACGAGGATCACAACGACGAACGAAATCCCCAGTTTAAGAGCGAATGAAAGGCGTCGGTGCAGCATCCTACTTCTCTCTCGTGAACCGATAGCCCACTCCGTGTACGGTGAGGATGTACTTCGGGTCCTTGGGATCTTCCTCGATCTTGTGGCGAAGGTTCTTCACATGCGTATCAATCGTGCGCGCGAAGGCATCGTACGTATAGCCCTGTACCTCGCGCAGAAGTTGCAGCCTTGTGAACACCTGGCCGGGATGATGCGCAAGATACGACAGGAGATCAAACTCCGTCGGAGTCAGCTCAATCGGCTTGCCATCTACAGCAACCTCACGCGATCGCAGGTCGATCTCCATTTTACCGCTCACCATCCGCTCAGCCGCCCCTGTCTCGCCGTCGATCCTCCGCAGCACGGCGCGGACACGGGCTACCAACTCGCGTGGACTGAATGGTTTCACTACGTAGTCGTCAGCGCCGAGTTCCAGCCCGACCACCCGGTCCGCCTCAGAAGCCTTCGCGGTGAGCATGATAATCGGCACTGTGGACGTGGAGCGAATCTTCTTCGTTACTTCGATCCCGCTTAGCTTGGGAAGCATCAGATCCAAGACGATCAGGTCCGGCCCCTTTTCGTTGAAAGCGCGCAGCGCCTCTTCGCCGTCATAGGCAGTATATGTCTTGAAACCCTCCTGATCGAGGTAGGCCTTCACCGTGCGGACAATCATCTCTTCGTCGTCAACAACAAGGATTCGCTTCATTGGTCACCATTATATGCTAATTCTCCGTCTGCGTCGCGATGAACCCAGCTCGGGCCGGCCTGCTCTCCACTTCATCCGTCCCTTGCCGACACGCCTGGGCTCACCTGCGTCTTTCTCTCGATGTATTCCCTCAGTCAGTACCGGCAAGTGTAGCGGGCGCGTGTGAAGAGATTATGAGGAAAGGATGATCACCCTGTGCGCGAGATAAGCGCCAAACGTTGCCCCGCATGCAATCAGCAATTATCATCATCGCAACATGAAACGGCTCCTCATTGTGTCAACGGAAAGCCATGCCGGGAAGAGCATGCTGGCCCTATCCCTAGGGCAGGCGCTGAACGAGGCCGGGACATCGTTTGCCTATATCAAGCCAATCAGCTCATCAGTTTCCTATGCCACGGGTGAACCGATCGATCGCGATGCTCAAGCGATTGCCTCCATCCTTCAGTTGGACACTGACATCAAGAAGATCGCTCCAGTTACCCTCGAGTCACCGTTTCTGCAAGAGGCGATCGAGTCCGGCGACCATGGCTTTCGTCGTCGCATTCTGCGCGCCTTCGAACAAACAACCGTAGGTCGCGACGTGGCTATCGTGGAAGGGCGTCAGTACCTCGGACTGGGCGTGACGGCTGGGCTGAGCGATTTCGACATCGCCGAGATCCTCCATGCAGACATAGTCTTGCTCACCCGCTACGATAGCGAGGCTGCGATCGATCGTGTCCTGTGTGCACTTCGCCTGCTAGGAAGCGAGGTGCACATATTGGGAGTGATCCTAAACGCCGTCTCCATGGAGACACAGCTAAGTGGCTTAACAGACGTGTTCTCACCGTTCCTCAACGAGCGCGGGGCGGAGGTATTGGGAATCGTCCCCTATGATCACTCTCTCCACTCCGTCTACGTTGACGAGATTGTGGAGAGGCTCGGCGGTCGAGCAGTGACCAGCCTTTCTCTGGACAATCAAGTCCATCACTTCAGGATCGGAGCTACTGGCGTGGAGTCGGCCCTGCGACTCTTCCGACGTACCCCTGATCTCGGGGTGATCACCGGTGGAGACCGCATCGAGATTCAGGAGGCAGCCCTCGAAACCCCGAGTCTCCGTTGCCTGATTCTTACGGGGAATCATCTGCCGCAACGGGCTATCGTACGCAAAGCAAACGAGCGCGGCGTCCCGATTGTCCTTGTCGGCCAGGAGCCAATGGCCGCGGCCGCGGTATGCGAAAGCCTCCTCAGCCAATCGCGCATCCGCCCCGGAGATCGCCTGGATCGGGCGATCAGCCTCGTCCGTTCAAATGTCGATATAGAACGGATACTCGAAAAGGCGAGCGACCACTAATCGCGCTCGATTACGTATTCCGAAGTTATATTCGCGACTCCAGCTAAGCTATTTGCGATTGGGCAGTACTTGGTGAGCGACAGCTCGATTGCCTTCTTGAGATTCACCTCTGAGACATTGCCGCGAACACGATAGACAAGGTGGATATCCGTAAACACCGTTGGATAGTCAGGCGCACGCGTATCTTTGATCTCTACGTAGAGATCATCGGGTTCCGTCTTCATCTTTCGCAGGATTGAGATCACGTCCATTCCCGTACACCCCCCGAGCGCGCAAAGCAGCACTTCCACTGGACGCGCCGCACTATCAGCTCCCCCTGATTGCTCGGATGAATCCATCAACACTGCGTGCCCACTGGCACTGTGTCCGACAAACTGCATTCCTTCGACAAGCTTCACGACTGTTGTTGCCATCGATCCTCCATATATTTAAGTATTTAAATACTTGACAAGCCTCGCCGCATTGTCTATCATTCCTCTTCGATGAGCAAGGAGTTTACCCATGACCGATAGCAAGACACAAGACTGGCTCGAAGTCTTCTCAGCACTAGCGAGCGATGCCAGGCTGGAGATCGTACGCATGATTGCCAAACGGAAGATGACCTGTCAAGACATCATCGACCGCCTGGAGTTGAGCCAACCCGCGATCTCCTACCACCTGGCGAAGCTAGAGCGAGCGGGAATACTGACAAAGAAGAAGGTCGGATCACGCAACTGCTATTGGCTGAATGAACGGCTCACGAAACTAATCGAAATACTTGATGAGGAGGCCGAATAATGGGACATGAAGTAACGATTTACACAACATCTAGCTGCTCTTGGTGCCAGGCGACTAAAGAGTACTTGCACGCGCGGGAGATCGCTTTTGAGGAAGTAGATGTTTCTGCCGATATGCAGCGAGCGATGGAGATGGTAGAAAAGAGTGGACAGCAAGGAGTCCCGGTTCTTGATATCGACGGAGAGATCGTCGTTGGATTTGACCGGTCGCGGATCGACGCATTGCTTGGTCTAAACTAGGAGGGAACAATGGCTTTGCTATCAGAAGAAGATCGTAAGTACTTGGCGAATGAGTTTGGCAAAATGACTGGGCAGGTCAAGCTGGTCCTGTTTTCAAAGGAGGATGGTTGTGACAGTTGCGCTGACACACTTGAGCTTCTTGACGAAACCGCCAGCCTTTCGGACAGGATTGAGCTGGTTACCCATGACCTAACACGCGACAAGGCGACGGCGGCTACGTATAACGTTGACCGGACGCCAACGGTGGTTGTCCAAGGCAGCAAAGACGTCGGGATCCGTTTCTATGGGATTCCGTCCGGATACGAGTACTCCTCATTAATTGAAGACATCATCGATGTAGGAACCGGCACGACTTCTCTCGCTCCCGCGACGAAGGACGCCCTCGCTCATCTTGCTGAGCCAGTGCACATCCAGGTCTTTGTCACCCCTACCTGCCCCCATTGCCCGAAGGCGGTGCGCATGGCACACATGATGGCCATGGAATCGGACAAGGTGACGGCGGATACGGTGATGGCAAACGAGTTCCCGCAGCTTTCCAATCACTACAATGTAATGGCGGTGCCCAAGGTTGTCATAAATGAGGATACGAGCTTCGAGGGGTCAATCCCCGAGGATGACTACGTCTCATTCGTCGTCCAGGCAACAAGCAAGTAGGCTGCTGAATCTATCCGCGCCCGTGTGCTCATGCCACGGGCGCGTTTTCTT